>JAPOYW010000354.1 GCA_026706425.1 Gammaproteobacteria bacterium | reverse complement strand
GACCGTCCGGCAGGCAGCATCGTCCTCGGGCGTCAGGTCGGCCACCAGCAGATTGCTGCCGGCGCCGAGAAATACACCCTTTCGGCCATTCGGATTGCGGTAAAAGAAACTGCCGTCCACCTCGCGGGCCGACCAGCCGCCGAAGCCATACAGTTCACCGATGCCGGCTTCCGTGGCGGCGTTGACCAGCAGCTTGAAGTCGTTTTTCACCTCCGGTGCGCCCCAGATCACCACCGGATCGGCCACGCCGGTGTAGCCGTTTTCGACGAGATACGTCGCCTGCGGGTCCTGCGAACCGCGGCTGGTGGGCTCGCTGTCCTTCAGCTCCATGCTGACAGTAACAAACCCGTCGCTGCCCAGACGCGTGCCGAAGGCACCGGCAGCGGTCAGCTGGTCGCCGTCGCCCGCGTAGGTCGAACCGTATTGCAGCTGCATCCGGCGCACATCCGGGTCGTCTTCCAACACGAAGTTCATCACCCCGGCGATGGCACCGGAACCGTACTGGGCGGACGCGCCGTCGCGCAGGATCTCCACGCGCCGCAGTGCGATCGGGATCAGCGGGACGAGGTCCACGCCCTGGGCCCCCTGGTTGATGCCCGATACGAACTCGCCGATCGCCGCGCCGCGGTGCCGGCGCTTGCCGTTGACCAGCACCAGCGTGCTGTCGGCGGGCAGGCCGCGTAGGTTCGTCGGGCGCACCAGCGTCACGGCGTCGCTGATGGGTTCGCGGTTGACGTTGTACGACGGAACGCGGGCGGTCAGCATGTCGAGCAGGTCACCCGGCCCTGCCAGACGTTCCGCATCAAGCACGTCAACCGGGACTGCAAGGTCCTGTGTCGAGCCCACGCCGCGCCGCGTTCCGACGACGGCCACCGCTTCGAGAATCTCGCCCTCAGCCCTATCGGATGCTTGAGCCTGCACTCTTGCAACCACCACTAGGAGTGCAGCCAAGCCGGCCGGACATCGCTTCCAGATTGTCATTACCCCCCTGTTCTGATCGTATCCTTGTAGCTGTCCGGTAGTGTACGCCCGCGTTCGGCAACAAGCTCGAAGGGTTCGACATCAACTGTGGCCGGCGGCGCCGGACCTGGGTGTCGGGTGGGTCGATCGGGAGTCACGCAGCACCAGCAAGGACCTGCTCATCAAGCGCGGCGGATTCGAGGCATCCCGCCCGCCGGGCCTTCAGGGCACGATGCTGCCGTTGCCGCTCCTCCACGCCCGGTTGTAGTGTATGCGGAAGTAGTAGAAGGCCCCGTTGTAGTTGAACGGCGCATAGGCGCTGTAGCGATTCCCGGCGGCGGCCGCGTTGGGGTTTTCCTCGGGCCGGTTGTCGAACAGGTTCTGGACGCCGATGCTCAACGCGGCGGACTCGCCGAAGGGATAGGAGGCTTCCAGGTCGAAGAGATGCTCGCCAGAGTACACCCGGGCGTCCCGCCAGTCGTACCAGTCATCGTAGTAGCTGAGGCGCCCGAGCACACGCCATCGGCCCAAGCCATGATGCGCGGTGAGGTTCCAGCGCGTGCCGGGAGTCGCTTCCTGCAGTTGACGGATCCGTTCGTCGTCCACCACGTCCGGATTGAACTGCGTCACATCGGTGTCAGTGTAGTTGTAGAGGAGGCTGAACGTCGTGCCGCCGCCGAGCGACGCCGGCCGGTACGTGGCCACGAGGTCGATGCCCTGCGTCGTGGTATCGAAGTCGTTGGTGAAGAAACGGAAGCTTTGCAGGTTGCGGGCGCTGGTGACCCCCTCTGCGATGAGGCTCTCTACTTCCTCGGGATTCAGGGCGAACGACTGCGTCAGGGCGAGCCGATCGGACAGATCGATGCGGAAGTAGTCGGCACTGAAAGAGAGCGCTTCTCCGGCAACGACGGTGCCGAGGCTGTAGTTGATCGACCGCTCGGGTTCCAGCAATCGTCCGCCTCGGAGTTCAGCCACCCTCGAGGTCGAGGGAATGATGCCGTCGTTGACCAGCTCCATGAGCTGAACGTCGTAACGCGTCGACACGTTGAACGCATTCTGCTGCCCGGGCGTCGGCGCCCGGAATCCGCTGCTCGCGCTTCCGCGCAGTGCCCAGGCCTGGGTCAACTGGTAACGCCCGGCGAGCTTGCCGTTGGTGGTGGCGCCGAAATTGTCGAAGTCCTCGAACCTGACCGCGGCGGCGGCTGTCCATCTGCCCGAGTCGCCGCGCAGTTCGACATCGCCGTAGAGCGCATAGTTGCCCCGGTCCCATTGGCCGGCGGCGATGGGACTGAATCCGGGAAAGCCGTTGGACCCCGCGCTGAAGCCCTGAGGGGCGTACGGGCCGATCTCCCACGACTCCCTCTGGCCAAGCCCGATCTTGAAATCTTCCTCACGCCACTCGCCGCCCCCGGCGACGTGGATGCGCTCGTTGACGGCGTAGCTGAGGTCCAGGCCGATGCCGATGTCCTGCTGCCGGTAGAGACCGGGATCGAAGTCGATGGGTGTTGACGGCCCCAGTGAAGCGTTGACGGTGTTGAAAATGAAGAAGTCCACCGCGTTGGAGCCCAGGCTGAAATGGGCATCCCAAACCATGCCGGCCGAGGATTGACCCCGAAGACCGCCGACCACGGACGCGTCGGCAAGTTCGCCTCCGAACCGCGGTGTGAATCCTCCCGGGAAGCGTTCCTGAAAGGAAAAGCAGTTGGGATCGCTAAGGATTCTGGTCAGGTCCTCCTGACGGGGCACGCCGTTGGCAACCGGCACCTGCGGGCAGCCGGCCGAGCCGTCGAGGATGCCGTCCCGGGCGTCGAGCGCATCGCCGATGAGCAGGGTCTTGCCGGCATCGACGCTGAACACCCCGGCCCGGGTATTGGGATTACGGAAGAAAAACCCGCCGGTGACTCTCCTGCGCGCGTAATTCGTATGACCGTAGAGCTGCACCGTGTCGAAGACGCGTCCGAAGTTGCCCCAGAACTTGAAGTTGTCGTCGATTTGGGGAGAACCCCAGATCTGTGCGGGGTCCGCGACATGAGCATTGCCGCTGCTGACGAGCGCGGCAGCGTCAGCACGCTGAACGCTGCGGCTGGTATCGTCCGTATTGCCGTACTCGACGCTCAGATTGGCGAAACCTTCCTGCCCGTACGGCAGACCGAGGTTTCCCGAAACGGTATAGGTACCGCCGTCCCCCGCAAGGAAACGGCCGGTACGAAGTTCCCAGCTGCTGCCGGAGGTGTCGTCCCTGATCAGGAAATTCAGCACACCTGCGATGGCGTCCGAGCCGTACTGGGCCGAGGCGCCGTCGCGCAGCACCTCGACCTGCCGTAGCGCGATGGATGGGATCACCGAAATATCCGGTCCTTGGGCGCCGTCCGCCACCCCGCCCCCCAGCCAGGTGATGATCGCCGACCGATGGCGGCGCCTGCCGTTGACCAGCACCAGCGTGTGATCGGGCGCCAGACCGCGCAGACCGGCCGGACGAACGATCCTGGCCGCGTCGCCGACGGGCTGGGCATTGACGTTGTAGGAAGGCAGGACGGTTCTCAACCGATCGGCGATGTCCGCCTCACCCTGACCAACGAGGTCGTCGGATGAGATGACGTCGATCGGGACGACCGACTCGATGACCGTGCGCGGCCGCGCTCGCGTGCCTACAACGACGATCTCCTCGACCGGCTCCGCAGTCGGACCCCCGGATGGTGTTTGCGCATTCACCTGCGCTGCACTCCGGGCGGGCCGCATCTGTTCGTCCCCGGGGGCCTGGCCTTGAACCGCCGCCGGACGCAGCAGGCAGAAGATCAGCGTCAACAGCACCCAGGCCGACAACGGGCGATCCTGTCCGCAACCGATCACGACGTCACGAGCCTTCGGAACCGAACACCTGCAGTGCCGGCCTTGGTCCTTGACTGGGCTTGTTATTCGGGCAGGCTCTACCGGCATGTTCGTGAGGGCCAAGGAGTGCGAACCCTAAACCGTCGAAGTTGGGTTAGCGGCGCCGTTCGAGAGTCATCGGCATGCCGCCTTTCACCTTCAGCGTAATCCGGGGCACGATATCCGCCTTGGATTTCGCCGTAGCGCGCCAGCGCTGGCACAAGGTCGCCAGCGCGATCTTCGCCTCCATCCACGCAAAGCCTTCGCCGATGCACATATGCTCGCCTGCTCCGAAGGGGAAGTATGCGAACCGTGACAGTTCACGGCGGAACTCCGGTGTCCAGCGTTCGGGTCTGAACTCCAGCGGGTTGTCGAACCAGCGGGGGTCGCGCTGGGTGATCAGCGGCGAGACCATCACCGAGACGCCCGGCGGAATAGGGTAACCGCCCAGTTCGATGGGCTCGAACACCATCCTGCCAAGCGCCCAGAAGGGCGGATAGAGTCTCAACGTTTCCCTGACGATCTGATCGGTAAGGGGCAGGTTGGGCAAGTCGTCGAGCGTCGCGTCGCGGCCGCCCAGCACATCGTCCAGTTCGGCATGGAACCGTTTCTCCGCTTCAGGGTACCGGGACATGAGGTGGAACGCATAGGCCAGGGTCGTTGCCGTGGTGTCGTGCCCGGCGATGTACAGGGAAACCGCCTCGTCGCGCACCAGCTCGTCGCTCATCCGGCTGTCTTCCTCGCTCTCGGCATCCTCGTATCTGGCTTGCAGCAGCATGCACAGCAGGTCGTCGCCTTCGGCGCCCGACTGCCGACGCTCCCTGATCAGGCCGTATATCAACCCGTCCAGGTAAGCGCGCGCAGCCTTGAAGCGCCGGGAGGAACGCACCGGAAGACCATGGAGAAACCGCCGTAGAAACACCGGCTGGGTCAAGCGGAGGTACATGTACCTGTCGGTTTCGGCGAACGCTTCGCCCACCCGCCGGACAACATCGTGCGTCTCGATATCGAACAGGGCCTTGGCAACGATCTGAAGCGTCAGTTCCCGCATCTCCTGCTCCATGTCCACCCTGGCCCCGTCTTGCCACTGCCCGGATTTTCGGGACGAGATTTCGGTCATGGCTTGGGCGTATTTTTCGACGCGCCTTCGATGAAACCGAGGCTGTATCAGCCGCCGCTGCTTGCTGTGGAACGCGCCGGTGGATGCCGTGAGGCCGTCGCCCATCATCCAGCGTATGGTTTCGAACGCAGTCGAGCCCCGTCCGGTCTTTCGCTGGTTGATCACCAGAAGCTCGCGGTTGAGGTCGGGATGATTCACAAGGCAGATCAAGATGGGGTTCACGGACACGG
>JAPOYW010000329.1 GCA_026706425.1 Gammaproteobacteria bacterium | reverse complement strand
CGGGCGGCAGGGATCTCGCCAACAAGGTGGACATGAACCGCCAAGGCTCGACCGACGTGTCCCGGGACGCGGTCACGCTGCACGCGACCTACGAGCTAACGGACAATCTCAGCATCAAGTACATCCTCGGCGACTCGGACCTCACGCTCGGACTCCTGAGACAGGACTTCGACGGCACGAGCCTGGTGGGCAGCGACGCGGACCCGTTCCTGTCGTCCAACGCCATGCGACCGTTCCCCGACATCGCCATCGACTTCGTCTACGACGTGCTGCTCACTACCCACGAGTTGCAGCTGGCTTTCGATACGGAACGGTTGAGCGCCATCGCGGGCGCGTACTACCTGGACCAGGAATACGAGAGCAACATCAACATCTTCGACTACGCCAACCGGGCGGTCCACACGAATACCGACGACCTATGGCGGTCGGTGATCGGAATCGGGTTCACCGACATCTTCGGCGAACGGCTGGTTCTTGGAGACGACCGCTGGATTTCGCCCCATGTGCCGGATGGGTCCAGCCGCTGGTATTTCGCGCCCACGGTTAGAACGGTCGAGTCGTGGGCGGTGTTCAGCCAGGCCACCTACGAGATCAACAGTGCTTGGCGCGTTACCGCCGGACTGCGCTACACGGAAGACGAGAAACGGATCGTCCAAGACGAGGACCACGTCGTCATCGGCGAGTTCGACCCGCTCGGGGCGCTGCTCGGCGACGGCACGGACTTCACGCGTACCGCGCCTGCGGTCTTCAACCGGATCACGCCGCTCCTCGTGCAGAACTTCGACAAGGTCACCGGCAACGTGTCCATCGAACACACCACCGCCCGCGGCGAGTTGATCTACGGTCGGATCTCCACCGGCTACCGCTCCGGCGGGCCCGTCATCGACCGGCCCCCGCCTTTCGACCGCTACGACGACGAGAACCTGATTTCCTACGAGGCGGGATACAAGGGCGACCTGTTCGAGGACAGGGTGCGCCTCCTGGTTTCCGGTTTCCTGTACGACTTCGGCAACTACCAGCAGATCATCCGGCTCCGTGAACTGGAACCGGTGCCCCGGAACTTCACGGTCATCGACAACCTGCCCGACACCACAATGCAGGGCATCGAGATCGAAGCGACATTCAATGTTTCCGAGAACGTGAGACTAAGCGGTTTCTACGCCTACCAGACGTCCTCGCTCGGCCCGGTCATGATCCCCGACCGGCTCGACCCCGACCAGGAGTTCGATCGCGTGGATTACGTCAGCCCAAACACCGGGCAGCCGGCGGTCGCATTCCTGGAACGGCCCGTCGATCTCGAGGGCAACGAGTTGCCCAACATGCCGAATCACAAGTGGTCGGCCACCGCCGACTACGCCCACCCGCTCGGCAACGGTGGCCGATTGCTCTTCAGCACCAGCTACTCGTTCACGGGCGAACGGTTCAACCGCATCCACAACATCCCGTACGATGTGCTGGACAGCTACACCCGCTGGGACGGCAGCGTGACCTGGATCCCCGCCACCGGCAATCGCTCGCTGACGTTCTTCGTGGAGAACATCAACGACCGGATCGGCATCATGGAGTTGGAGTCCAACGGCTGGAGCGACGGCTACTACCAGGACGCGACCCTGACCGACCCGCAGTTCATGGGCTTGGTGTTCCGGTGGGAAATGCAATAGTCCGGGAAAGACGGGGAACGTAGTGGGCACCGATCCGATCCTGCTCGGCGACGAGCAGGTGCGGCGCTACGTGGCCGACGGCTTCCTCGCCTTCGACACGGGGCTCGAACCGGCCTTCCACGAGGCGGTGGCCGCCGAACTCGCGGTAAGCATGAACGAGGGGTCGCCGTTGCTGGGGGACAACCTGCTGCCCCGGATTCCGATGCTCGCCGACCTGTTGGACTCGCCCGCCGTGGACGGCGCCGTGACCAGCCTGCTCGGCGAGCACTACGCCTGGGCGCCACACCGCTTTCCCCACAACAGCGAACCCTTGGCAGACGCGGACCGAACCGACTTCGATCCGTTCCTGAACAACGCCCGGATGGGCCCCGGGTCGATCTCCGGTTCCGGCTGGCACCAGGACGGCCACTCGAAGGCCGGCCGCAGCCGCTGGCATACGTTCCGCGCCGCGAACCTGTTCTATTTCCCGCAGGACACGCCGCTCGCCAAGGGTCCGACCCGGTTGCTCGCAGGCAGCCACCTCTACTCGAACATCACTCTGGCGACACCGGATCAGGTCGTGCTGCGCGACATTCCGAAGGGCACCGCGATCATCGCCGACTTCGATGTCGGCCACGCCGGAACGCCGAACCGAACCGACACCACCCGCTACATGCTGAAGTTCGTGGTGCTGCGGACGCAGAGCCCGACGCGGCCGACCTGGGACCACCACGACGCGGCGTGGCGAACACCGGACGGATTGCACACGCCCCATGATCTGCCCCAAGCGTGGACATCGCTCTGGAACTGGCTGCGCGGCGCGCCGCGCAACGAGCGCGCCGTGCCAACGCCCCCCGCCGACATCCCACGGCTTCTGGAAGACTTGCGGGCGCGGGATCCGCAACAACGTCTGGCTGCGATGTACGACCTGGCGGCCCTTGGCGAAGTCGCGGTGCCGAGCCTGGTCAACGCCCTCCTGGCAACCGCCGGGCTTGACCGACACGTGGCGCCAACACCCGACGACATGGGTTACTACGGAAAGTCCGAGGATCATCTGGAGCGCAAGTTCTCGCCGCGGCAGTTCGTGCCGGAAGACGCCGCCGTGGTGCTCGGCGCCATTGGAGCACCGGTCGTCGAACCCCTCGCCGCGTTGCTCGACCACGAGGATCCTTGGATGAGGATCAATGCCGCCTACGCGTTGGGCGAAGCCGGTCCGGAAGCCGCGGGGACGCATGCCGATCGCATCGGCGAACTGCTCGACGATCCGGTTGCCGCCGTGGCACGCGCTGCGACGGATGCCCTGTGCACCCTGCCCTGTTTCGGATCGCCGACCGTGGCCCGTCTACATCGCCTACTGTCTCGCGATATCGACGGCGGCGAGGAACCCGCCATGGGTGAACCGAGCCTTGGGGGGCGGTGGACCAAGCAGAATCACCTGCGATACCTGGCCTCGTTGGCCCTTCTTGCACGCGTTACGGGTCCGGACCCGCCGGACGGGTTGGAGCAGGCATTCATCGCGGGCCTCGACGACGAGACGGGCTATACGCAGGCCATCGCCTGCCAGGGCCTCGAACGACTGGGGACTCGAACCGGGCTCAACGCAGCCGTTCGCCACCTGCAAACGAGACGCTGGGATCCGAACCACATTCGACTAGCCGACCGTCCTCCCCGACTTGGGGTCCGCACCTAGGGCAGGCCGCCCCGATCTTGGATCTCCGATACTTTCGGCAAACAGCAATCTGGACCTAGGTCCCGCACTGTGGCGCACGCGGCGCTACCTGCTGCCGGAACTCAAGCACTTCATCGTGTTTGCAGCGTTGTCGGGCGTTGCCATGCTGCTCGAACTCGCTTCGACCCTGGTGTTCTTCGATCTCCTGACCAACAAGGTGTTCCTAGGCGATCCGTTGACGACCGTCCAGGCGAGCCTGCTCGGATTGGATGCCGGGCGGTTCGTCGACGTCGAAACCCTCGACGAGGAGGCACGGTTCACGCTGCGAACGGTGTTCCTCGTGGTCGCCGGCGCCTTGATGGCTACGGGCTTCCTGCTCGGCACCGGACTGGGCTACTACATCACCTGGATCCTGCAACGGGTCAACCAGCACCTTCGTTTGGCCATGATGGATCGCGCCGTGCACCTGTCGCTGCGCTATCACGACGAAGCGCCGGTGGGGGATGCGATCTACCGCGTCTACCAGGACAGCGCCATGGTGACCACCGTGGTGCAGAACGCGTTGATCCAACCGGTCACGGCACTCGCCAACCTTGCCATCGCGTTGGTCGCGATCGGCTTCTTCGAGCCCTACCTCGGCTTCCTTTTCCTCATCGCTGCGGTTCCGTCGATCCTCGCAGCCCGCGCATTCACGCCCCGCCTCCGGGACGGGAGCGCACGCTCGAGGCTCGCCAACAGCGCCCTGACCTCGCACCTCCAGGAGAGCGTCAACGGGGTACGGGTGCTCAAGGCCCACCAAGCGGAGGACGCCGCCTTCAACACGTTTCGCCGGCGCTCCCACCGAGCGCTCGATCGCGCCTACGAGTTGCGTCGGCGCATCGCGGTACTGAACCTGTTGGTGTTCCTCTTCACGGCCGCCGCCGTCATCGCCGCGGACTATCTGATGACGCAATGGGTATGGGCCGAGGCGCCGACCTTCGGCTACGGCCTGGTGGCTCTGGTCGGCTTCGCGTTGTGGAATCTCGGGGCCTTCCAGGCGGCCCGCGACCGGAACATCGCCATTGGCGGTGTCAGCGTCGCGCTCGCGAACCTCTGGAGCCTGTTGCAGGACATCGGCATTGGGCTCGAGCGCGCATTCTTCCTCCTCGATCTGGAACCCGAGGTGCAGGATCGTCCGGGTGCCAAGGCAATGCCGCGAGTCCAGGAAGGCGTCTCCTTCCGCGATGTCGATTTCGCGTACCGGGCCGATGTACCCGTCATCCGCAATGCCTCGTTCACCACCCGAGTCGGAACCGTCACGGCCATCGTAGGCGCCTCCGGGGCTGGAAAGACCACATTGATGAGCCTGCTGCTGCGGCTCTACGACGTGGACCGCGGCGAAATCCGCATCGACGGGGAGGATATCCGGAACATCCGGGTTCGTTCGCTGCGGGACGGCATCGGCATCGTCCTACAGGAAAATGCCCTGTTTCCGACCAGCATCGCCGACAACATCCGCTTCGCGGCCCCGGACGCGGACAACGACACGGTGAGAGCGGCGGCGGTCACGGCCTGTGCCGACGAGTTCATCGAGGCATTGCCAGAACGATATTCGACCGAACTCGGCGAGCGTGGCGCCAAGCTCTCCGCAGGTCAGCGACAACGGATATCCATCGCCAGGGCGGTGACCAAGAACGCGCCGATCCTGATCCTCGACGAACCCACGGCATCGCTCGACGTGGAGACCGAGCGGGAGGTGCTCGAGCGCCTCATCCAATGGGGTCGGGACAAGGTCATCTTCCTCGTCACCCACCGGATCCGCACGATCCGGCGGGCCCAGCAGGTGCTCTTCGTCGAGAACGGCACGATCGTCGAGCAAGGCAGTCACGAAACGCTGATGGATCTTCCAGACGGGCGATACCGGGCATT
>JAPOYW010000097.1 GCA_026706425.1 Gammaproteobacteria bacterium | reverse complement strand
GCGGCCCGTCCGCGTCGAGGAGCGCCGCGACGTCGGGATTTTGGCTCTCGTCCGCTTCGAGGTTTCCGACGATGCCCATCGCGACGGCGACCAGTGTGACCTGGAGCGTGCGACGGGTCATGGCTTGGATCTTGGCCGGGCGTCCGACGTGGCTCGGATTCGAGTCTGTCCGATTCGGCTGACGGCGGGCAACTAGGGGCCTACGCATGGTTAGATTCCACCACCCCAGTACCGCCGTAGCGACCACTCGGCGCATTTCAGCAACACCAGCAGCACAAAGAGGAATGGCGCGTTCCAGAGGGGAAGCTGCTGCCGTTCGTGGATTCCGGCACTACTGAAGGCGAGTGCGTCGGCGAGCCCCGAGAGATCGTCCGGTCGCCAATAGGCGCCTCCGGTAGTCTCCGCGACCCGCCGCAAGAGGGGCTCGTTCAGGGTTGCTGCGAACTGCTCCAGGTTGGTCTCACCGACCCGGGCGAGAGCGGCCAGCGCGTCTCGGGGGTACCCGAGCCGTCCAGCAGCGACCCCAGGCGTCTCGCCAGATGCAACCTGCATGTCGACATCGTGGCTGTTGACGGAATCTAGGGCGTCGGGACGCCCCCCTTCGGTTTGGGGCGCACCTCCGGAGATCCCGGCCATCTCCACGCGGTATATTCCCGGTGTGGCGGCCGGTATGGTCTCGCCGAAGGTTGACTCTCCCGCGATGCGCGGCAGTGCGACCTCGAAGGACTCGCCGTCGGGAGGGGTCACTTGCACCGTGACGGCGGTGTCCGTCAACGGTTCGAAGCGCGGGTTCTTCAATGCCACCCGTACGTCGAGGGCGTCGCCGTCGGCGGCCAACGACAGGCGACGGCGCGGCAGGGCCGAACCAGCGAAGTGGCGGATCAGGTGGCGCCAGAACAGCGAGTGCCGGGTATCGTCCGGTGGTGTTCGCATCCGCCACCGCCAGGTGGACGCGGTCGCGAGCACCGCGGTTCGACCGTAGCCGTAGGGTTGGGTAACGAGAAGGGGTTTTGCAGGGCTGCCCCGAACCACGACATCGGCGCCGCGGCGTTCGATGCCACCGAACGCTTCGAGAATCACCGTCGCGCCGGGCTTGGGGGTTCCGAGTTGCTGGTGGTCGGCGAGCATCGGCAAAGTCTCCCAGTTCCGCTCTCGGGACTCTTCCCCGCCGATGTCCGTGAGTACGGACCGGAGGCCGTCGTCGGTGGGATGTACGCGGTAGTTGCCGCGCCGGTAGGACAGGTACTCGCTGGGCCTCGCGACTGTCACCGGCAACGCCTGGGCCATCGGTTTCACGTCCCAACCGCCATTGTCGAGGGCCTGCCGACCGGCGATGGCGAGCAATCCGCCGCCCCGTTCGGCGACGAAACGAGCCAGCCAGTCGTGCTGCTCGTCGTTGAGCGACGTGGCGGGCAGACTGCCGATGATGACCATGTCGTAGCCGTAGAGCGCTTCGAGGGATTCCGGGAAGCCATCGGCCAGCTCGTCCGGATCCGACGTTCCCTGGCGGTAGGTCTTGCGCGGCGTGGTGCGAAGCCAGGTGACGAGTTCGATGTCGTCGTCCTCTGCGGTGGCCCGGCGGATGAACTTGAACTCCCAGCGTGGTTCTCCTTCCAGGTACAGCACGCGGTATCGCTCTCGGTCGACGTCGAGCAGAGCGGACTGGACGTTGTTGCCGGGCAGCGGATCGTCCGGCGGGGCTTCCAGCGCGACCGTCACCTCCCTGAGACCGGCGCCGCCGACGGGAAAGAGGATGTCCGTGGCGATGGTCGGCGAGGAAGGATCGAGCGTTACCGACTCGGCGGCAAGGACGGACTCGCCGTCCAGGACACGCAGCCGAATCTTCCCGTCGGCGTCGCGCGACGAGTGGCGGATCACGAGGTGTGCCGCGACTTGGGTGTGGGGACTTGCGCGGGACGGCAGAACGAGCTCGGCCAGCTCCACGTCCCCCGGAATGTCGGCTGGACCGACCCCTATCGAATGAACCGGGATACCGGTCTCGGCAAGGGTCTCCCAACCGACGCTGCCGCCGTTGTGTGCGCCGTCCGTGACGACAATGACGGTCGCGAGCGCGCCTTGGTCGTAGTGTGTCGCAAGATCGGTAAGCGATTCGAGAAGACGCGACCGATCGCCTTCGGCTTGCACCTCGGCAACGGTGCCAGCCTGTTGGAGCGCGTCGCCGAAGTGGAACAGGGCGACCTCGGAACCGCGGCTGGCCGATTCGATCTCGTCGCTGATCAAGCGTTTAGCAACCTCCATGCGGGTCTCGTCGTTGGTCCCCGCAGGCAGGGCCATGCTTTGCGACGAGTCGACGAGTACGGCAACCGTGTTTGCCCCCGGGGCGAGTCGGGTGACCTCCAGTACCGGTTCGGCGATCAGCGTCAACAGGACCGCGATCGCTGCGATCTGCAATAGGTAGACGGTAGCTCGTTGAAGCATGGAGAAGCGCGCCACGCGACGGCCGAAGACGACGCCGAGGGTCAGCAACACCGCGACGGCCCCCCACCACAGCACCCCGAAGTCGCCGGCGAACGCCAACTCGCCCTGCGCATACGCCTCGCGCGGATACTTGAACAGCCACTCGAACCACATCGCAACGTGCGGTTAGTGGGAGAGCGCGTAGACGATCACGTTGATGCCGACGCGGTACGACTTGGTGGAGAAGTTCTCGAAGTACCACTCGCCGTAGGATTCCCGCTCCCAGCCGTCGGCGATGTCGGTATTGTGGGTGGCGATCACCATCAGCCGACCGTCGTCGTCCGTGTAGGCACGAATCGACGGTGTGCTCATGTTGCCTGTCGGCCGGCGGTGCTCGAACGACGGCTCGGTGGTGCCCCGGCCCCACCGGGCGTAGTCCCGGGCCGGAATCTGTGGCATCACCTCGATATCGAAGACGGTGTGGAAAATAGGATGCTCGATGGGGAGCGTGATCCAGCGTTTCCCCGGCAGGACGTCGGCCATGGCGCGTTCCAGGCTCGCCCACTCGGCGTCGCCCCAGAAATCGTCGACCCATAGGAAGCCGCCGTTGGCCAGGTAGGTGCGCAATGCATCGATCTCGGACTTGGAAAGCTGCATGTAGCCCACGTCCGACATGAAGATCAGCGGCGAGTCGCCGAGTGCCGGGTGGGTCAGGCGGCGGCGGAGGGGGGCTGGCGACACGGTCACCGCGGTCAACTCGTTGAGCCGCTTGGCGAAGTTCTGCTCGGCTTGGGGGAAGTCGGTTTCCCAGCGCTCCCACCAGCGGCCGTCGTAGTGGTAGTACGCCTGACGCGGGCCACCCACGCTGTCGTACCGAATCCTGGTCAGCCACAGTTCGTCATTGGTCTGTGTGATGCCGTCTTCGTCGGCGAACTGCGCGACCGTCGGCCCCGCGAGGATCAGCGCGCCCACGACGAGGAGCAACCGAGCCGTCAGCTTCCTACCGGCTGTTGGATGGGCGGGCATCATTTCGGCGGGTATTTCGCGAGTGCTTCCTCGTTGGGTTCCGTGCCCCATCCCGGCGCCTCGGTGAGAAAGAGGTGGCCGTCGCGAATATCCGGTTCCGCGGTGAACAGCTCCGCATCCCAGGGCAAGCGGTCGATGTCCGTTTCCATGATTCGGAAGTTCGGTGTCGCCGCGCACATGTGGGCGGCCATCATGGTCGCCAGGTGACCGTAGTAGTTGTGCGGGGCGATGTTCACCTGGTGCGCTTCGGCCGCCGCGGCGATCTTCATCGACTGCCAGACACCGTTCCACACGGCGTCGATGATCGCTACATCCATGGCCCGCAGCCGCAAATAAGGCAGGAAACTGTACAGCGTAATCAGCGACTCGCAGGAGCTGATCGTATGCGGACTGGCCCTTCGTACATCTGCGAGCGCCTCCGCATGGGGGGTGTCGATCTCTGCCCAGAACAGGTCGAAGTCGGCGATGGACCGTAGGATGCGTAGGTAGCCCTCGGGCTTGGCGTTGTAGTTGAGGTCCAGGAGGATGTCCATGTCCGGTCCGGCGCCGTCCCGGAAGGCGTCGAGATGGGCTCTGAGCTGCTGCAGCACGTGGCGGTCCACGTTCTGGTCTGGCGCGTAGGGATAGCCGAACCCCGGCGACCACCCGCGCACGCGCTCGCCGCTGTAGTCGAAGACATTGGTCTTGAGCGCCGTGAAGCCGCGTTCTCGCACTTCCTCGCCCAACGCGCGGATGCCGCCCAAGTCGGTGACCGCGGGTGGATAGAAGTCTGGCCGGGAGATGCGCCAGGTGCCGCAGTGCGACCAGTACACGCGAATCGCGTCCCGCACCTTGCCGCCTAAGAGGTCGTGGCAGGGCACGCCCAGGGTCTTGGCCTTGGCGTCCAGGAGGGCGTTCTCGATGGCCCCGATGCCCATGGCCATGACGCCGGACATCGACTGCCGCGCCCGTGAATGAAGCCGCGCGTAGATGCGTTCGACATCGTGGACCCGTTCGCCGATCACCATGCCGGCAAGCCTTTCGACCACGGCGGTCACGCCGATGGCCCCCTGGTGCTCGTCGTATTCGCTCCAACCCACGACGCCGTCTTCCGTGGTGATCTTGACGAAGTGGTAGTTCCGCCACCCGGCATCGCAGTGCTGGGTTTCGACGGTTCTTACGATCACTTGGACCGTTGCTCCAGTCTCGGTGGAGCGCCATCAAACCACAATGGCACGATGTTTGCCGCTCAACGCAATGGGGTTCGTCCGTAGCCGGCGTTTGCGGCGTAGCGCAAGCGTTCGAAGTCGGCGCCCGTGTCGCCGCTCTTCCCGAACGGATCGTCCAAGCCGCACAGCGTCGAGAACGCCGGCGGGTTGCGGTCCACGATCGCCTGGTCGATGTCGTCGTAGCGTTCGAGCGGGCGCATGAAGTAGCGGCAGTAGGCGTTGTGGAGGGATGTTCGGGTCCCCGGTGCCTCGCGGGGCATCGCGCCATGCCAGGTTGCACCGTGCCAGAACGCGATGGATCCCTTCTGCATCTCGATCGTGACCACGTCTTCTCGCGTCGTTCCCGGCGGCACCTGGCGACGTTTCCGGAAACTCCCCGGCACGACTACGGGGGGACCCGCGTCGGCATCGAAGTCGTCGATCGCCCACACGGCGGTCGCTTCGAGACAGTAGTCCGGGAACGGCTCGGCGATTCGCGATGCCCCGTAGTCGGCGTGCAGACCGGGGTGCGTGTCGAGCCCAGGTCCTTTGATGATGGTGTCAGACTGATAGATCAGGCAGCCGCGTCC
>JAPOYW010000495.1 GCA_026706425.1 Gammaproteobacteria bacterium | reverse complement strand
TGACCGAAGTGTTCGGATTGCAGGTTAGCGTTCGCTTACCAACGATTTGTCGTGCACCCATGGGCACGTCCTGGATCGACTCCTCGCTTGGTGGCGGTTACGATGACCGTCTCGATGGCGTTGTCTGCCTCGTCCGTCTGTGCGCACATCTGCCCGGCAAGCCAACCAGTCCCAGTCCGGCAAACACAGCAAGATGACGCCAGGGTCCATGATGACGCCTCCAGGCCTGCATTGACGGGCGACGGGCGGCAGCTTGCCAACATGATCCGCGCCGGGTTGCCGGCGTCGACGAATCCGGGCGTGAACGGGTCTCTTGGTACATCGCAGTCTCCCAATAGGTGTATGTGCGACCTAACGCATCCGAGACGAAGGTCCCTCAACTGACTCCACAATCAATAATCCGCGGGGGTGGCCGCACGGCCCCGTAGGGGCGATGCTTGTCATCGCCCGCGCTGTGTGGGGCTCGCCCGACCGGCCCTGCAACAAAGGAGTTCGTGACATGAGAGTGGGATTCATCGGCCTCGGTGGCATCGGCAAGCCGATGGCGAGGTGTATTGCGCGAGCAGGGTTCGACATCACCGTCAACGACCTGCGCGACGAGCCGCTCAAGAATCTCGAGCGGCATGGGGCACGCGTCGCACGCTCGGCCCGCGAGGTAGCGTCCGTTTCGGATGTCGTCCTGGCGTCACTGCCGTCCAACGAGGCCAGCGAGGAGGTGGCGCTCGGCGTCGATGGTGTTCTGGCGGGCGCCTCGAACGGCGACATCTACATAGAGCTCAGTACCATCAGTCCCGATGTCGTTCGCCGCATCTCGCGGGAAGCTGCCAAGGGAGGCGTGGAAGTCCTCGATGCCCCGGTCAGCGGCGGGCTGGCACAGCGCCGGGAAGGACGGCTCTCGGTCATGGTCGGCGGCGACGAGGCGACCTTGGCGCGGGCCCGGCCCGTGCTCGAGGCGATCGGGGAGCGGATCTTCCACGTGGGCGGAATCGGCACGGGAGCTACCGTGAAACTCGTCAACAACCTGCTCAACGCCATCGGCGCGGTCGCCACGATGGAAGCCTTGGCGCTTGGCGTGAAGGCGGGCCTGAGCGTTGAATCGATGAAGGAGGTCATCAGCGAGAGCAGCGGTGCCAGCCGCGCGTTCGACGGGACCGTTGCCTCCATCGGGCGTAGCTCCGAGCCGCCACCCGGAGGGACGGCCAACATGGGCCTCAGAACCATCGGCAAGGACATCCGCCTGGCCGTCGAGCTTGCCGGCGACCTTGGCGTACCCCTGTCCGTAGGTTCGAGTGCGCTGCAACTCTATCTCGCCGGCTTCGGGCATGGATGGGCGGACAAGGAGAGCTGGGTGATCATGGAACTCGTCGAACGGTTGAGCGGGGTCCGCGTGCGGCCCCGGATTGACGTGTAGTGTCTACACTGGATACACTTCATGTTCGTTGATCGTCGGAGCGATGGTGCGCGTCGAAACGGAAATCAAGAAGTGGGGCAACAGCCTGGCGTTGCGCGTCACCGGCGCCATGGCGGAACTGCCGCGATTCGAACCCGGCACGCGTGTCACGGTAGACATCGACAACGAGGGCTTCGTTGTCAGGCGCGCTGCCGGCAGTCTCCGGTCCTTCCGCTTCCCCCAAAGCGAGAGCGCGCTACTCGCGGGCATGACGGCGGAGAACGCCCACGCTGACCTACTCGCCAATCCCAGGGGTCGCGAACTCGGTCTCTAAAATGGTGGCACGCGACCGCTACGTCCCCGACCGCCGGGACGTCGTCTGGCTCGACTTCGAGCCCACAAGGGGTCGAGAGATCGGCAAGTACCGTCCCGCACTCGTCCTCAGCAGCCGCGAATACAACCGCAGGACGGGCCTCTTGATCTGCTGTCCGATCAGCACCAGCATTCGGGGCGGTTCAACCGAGGTGCCGATCAGCAACCTTGGCCAACCGTCCGTCGTCGCGGCGAACCTGGTCCAAACCCTGGCGTGGCAGGAGCGCAAGGCAAAAAGGATCGTCGCCGCCACACCGGACGAGTACCGGGCCACCCTGCTCAAGCTGCTGCCCTTGGTGGGGGCGCTCGACGTCCTTGGCGAGTGAGCTGCCCGACCTCGCTGCCAGGTCCACTGGAATGAGAACATCCATGGAAGGCACTCGCCCGTTTTTTTGTTTTCTTGACGGAGTGATGCTGAGCACACCGCTGATGGCCGACAGACCCAACGTGGTATTGGTGATGTCGGACGATCAGGGTTGGACGCAGACCGGCTACTACGGGCACCCGCTTCTCAGAACGCCGAACCTCGACGATATGGCGGCAGAGGGTTTGCGGATGGATAGATTCTATGCAACCGCTCCCATGTGCTCGCCGACCCGCGCCGCGGTGCTGACGGGCCGATCCAACGACAGGACCGGGGTGTTCAGGGTGGGGGATCCGATCAACAAGCAGGAAAAGATGCTGTCCACGGCCTTCAGGGAAGCCGGCTACGCCACCGCGCACTTCGGCAAGTGGCACCTGAACGGGAGCAATACCCCGGATCACCAGATACCAATCAGCGATCCGCTCAATCCCGGTGAACTCGGCTTCGACTATTGGCTGAGCATTTCTACGCAGTTCAACCTGAATCCGGTGTTGAGCCGAAACGGCGTCCCGGAACAGTTCGAAGGCGACGGTTCCGAGGTGATCGTCGACGAAGCTCTCGAATTCATCGCCCGGGAAACGAAGAAGGGTCGCCCGGTGTTCGTGCTGGTCTGGTACTCGACGCCGCACCGCGTTTTCGAGGCGACCGAGGAGGATGTTGCCCCCTACCTGGACCGCACCGACAAGGGTTCGGCCCTGCAGCTCGGCGAACTGGCGGCCATGGACCGTTCCATCGGGACCTTGAGGCGAGGACTTCGAGACCTCGGAATCGCTAGGAACACGCTCGTCTGGTTCACCAGCGACAATGGCGGTCTTCCCGATGTCGACTATGGGGAACACTTGGGCGTCCATCCCGACTCCACCGGTCACCTGCGAGGATTCAAGAAGGATCTCTACGAAGGGGGTATACGGGTGCCGACGATCATCGAGTGGCCGGGGACCGTCGAACCCCGTGTTTCGCACTATCCGTCCGCCACGACCGACATCTTTCCGACGTTGATCGATGTCGCGGGTCTCGATCCGAACTCCATCAATGCCGTGAACGACGGTCTCTCGCTGGCTCCGGTTCTGGCGAACGACGAGCCGGCGCGTCGCGAGACGCCCATGGGATTCAGGGTCGTCGCCGGGCGGGCTTGGTTGGACAACGACTGGAAGCTGGTGCGGAACTACACGAGTGGCGAGGACGGCGCGTTCGAGCTCTACAACCTCGTCGGTGACCCGTCCGAGTCCAAGAACCTGATCAGACGGCGACCGGACATCGCCGCCCGGATGATGAAGGAACTGAGCGCCTGGGATGAGAGCGTCGAGAGTAGCATCGCCGGCGCCGACTATCCGGAAGAGTCCGCTGCGCGGTGAGCCTCGGACGTGAATGGGAGCCCGCCGCGATCCTCGTAGGCGGCTTCCCGGAGGCGTGCCCAGTCGGCGTCGCGGTAGTCGCGCTGCAGGCCCTTGCCAGCCACGGAGGCGTCCCGCAAGACGAAGCGTGGTCGTTGCCCTTCGTCGCGCATCGCAAGGCGTAGACCCCGTTCGACCAAGGACCGCAGCGTCGTGTTCTCCCGTGCCGCATGGGCTTTGGCCTTCCTTGCGAGGTCATCCGCGATCTCGATTGTCGTCTTCAATATGGGCACCCGTTCTAGTCAATACGGGTACCCATGCTAAATTGCGCTGCCTGCACGCATCAAGCGGTCTCGTCGTGATGCGTCGATGATCGTCGGCTGCGTGAAGTCTAGGCGGTTCGGCACGCCAGCTTCGAAGCGGGGTCGCGGTCGCTAGCGCCAGCGAGGGCTTCCAGGGAGGCCCGCCTACACCTCATCCGCGGAAGCGCTGCCGAAGTAGAGCGTGTGTCCGTCCGGATCCTCGATCACGAACTCGGTCATTCCCCAAGGACGGTCGGAGATGCCTTCGACGATCTTCACGCCGGCTTCCTGAACCTGGCGGAAAGCGGCTTGGATGTCGCGCACGCCGAAATGGATGTGGAGGTGCTGTCCGCGCCGGACGAAGTCGATGCCGGGGTCGGGATCGTCCACCAGCTTGAGGTGGATCATCGCCTCGCCACAGCTGACGCCGGCGTAGAAGTCCAGGTACCTGAAGGAGAGTGCGAAGCCGAGCTTCCTGGTATAGAAGCGGATCGCGCGTTCCAGGTCCGTGGTGCGGAGTTGGGGTACGAGTTCTTCAATCTCCATCGTGACTCCCGCCAATGCGTCAGTCGTCAATGGCTGCCGCAACCGCCTCCGCGATCCTCACCCCCAGATCGTTCGTGGGTTGCTGAACCATGATTGCTACGGCCAACTCCTCTTTGGGGTCCGTCCAGGAAACGGTTCCGGCGGCACCGCCCCAGCCGAAAGCACCTGCGCTTCGGCCCGTTTTCGCCAGCTTCGGATCCACGGTGATGGCTACCGTGTAGCCGAACCCAACTCCGACGCTGCCTTTTGCGCCGGCGGCGTAGCGGTCCCCTACGTGGTCGGTGGCCATCATTTCGACCGACTCGGGTTCGAGGAGCCGATTACCGAACAGCTCGCCCTGGTTGACCAGCATCTGCTCGAAGTGGAGATAATCCCGGGCAGTGCTGACGAGGCCGGCTGAGCCGGAGAAGTAGGTCGTGGGCGTGCCTGCCTTGCCTTCAACGAAGACCAGCATGCGATGCAGTTTGTCTTCCGGCACGATCCAATGCGTATCCTTCATGTCCAGCGGTTCGAAAATGCGTTTCTGAACGAACTCGTTGAACGGCATGCCGGACACGATTTCGACGACTCTCGCCACCACATCGAGCCCGCCGCCATAGCCCCAGCGTGTACCCGGCTGAAAACTGAGAGGTCCTTCGGCAAGTACCGGTATCCATGTGGCGAGTGTGTCGCCTTCGTGCTGTATCTCCCGGGTCCTGCCGAGGGCCCTGCCAGAGAGCCCGGAGGTATGCGTTAGCAGATCGTGGATGGTGACGGGACGATGCGCGTCAACCAGTCGATACTCGGGCGCATTGTCGCGTCCTTTCCTGCCGCCTGCCTTGCCGCTGGTTTTCTTGTCGGCCTTCTCGTCGAGGACAGCCACCTTGATTCCCTTGAACTCGGGGATGTATTTCTCGACGGGATCGGACGGATCGATGAGGCCCC
>JAPOYW010000557.1 GCA_026706425.1 Gammaproteobacteria bacterium | reverse complement strand
CGATGTCTCTGAACGCGTAGCCCAACTAAGAGAGAGCTGGAAACGTATCAAGTCGGTGTGCGGCAACGAATACGTTGCACGACGTTTCGAGGACGTACTTGACGCGGTTGCTGCGTGAGAATCAATCTTCCACTCCAGCTGGGGCTGGCCGACCTCCTTTGGGTTGGACGTTGCCGGCGCCGATCTTGGCGTTCCTTTCGTAGTGATCCCCGTCACCACTA
Source organism: Gammaproteobacteria bacterium (assembly GCA_026706425.1). Taxonomy (GTDB): domain Bacteria; phylum Pseudomonadota; class Gammaproteobacteria; order Pseudomonadales; family Azotimanducaceae; genus VXYL01. The sequence goes on along the minus strand of JAPOYW010000557.1, from coordinate 5,023 downwards.
CGTTCGCAGTGTTGATCAAACCCTGATGCCCAAGACCCGGGGCGCCGAGTGCTGATGGCAAAGACAAACGAGAAAGTCAACGCTAAACGACGTCCGGCACTCAGGACCGCGCTATTGCGCCAATCGCGGGAGGCGGCGCTCAACGCTGTACAGACGTTCAACAATCCACTGACTACGTTCAAGACCGAGACCTTCATCGTGCTGATGGTTATCGCTTGGACGTATCTCCTGCACGCCTACTATCGGCAAAAGGGAGTCGAATACCGTTACCACACGAAAGGGCCTCGGCGGCGGAAATTCGATCGCACGAGGTCTGGCGACTACAAGTATTGGGATCTTGAACGGTGTCTACGGGATAGAGACTGTCCTCTCGATGTCCCCACGAAGGAGAACCTTCGATTTTTGAATGGCCTACGGAACGAGATCCAACACCACCGATCCGCTGGCGTAGACGATAGGTTCACCGGTCGTTATTTGGCTTGTTGCCTGAACTACGAGAAATACGTCTCTAGTCTGTTCGGTTCTAAATATTCCCTAGGGTCCGTCGCGGCGTTTACGCTTCAGTTCAGAGACTTGGAGTCAGCGCCCACTCACCGTGATGCGGTCCAGCCTCTACCTGCCAACGTTTCAAAGTATGTCGTCGACTTTGACGGCGAACTCTCTGATGAAACCCTGGCGTCACCCAGTTTCCGGCGTCGATTCTTGTTTGTACCTGTAGTCACCAACAAGGAAGCTCAGGCCGACGAGGTCATTCAGTTCGTTCCACTGGAATCAGATCTTGGGAAGCGCATCAGCAGTGCATACCGACAGATCGTGCTCAAGGAAGTCGAGCGACCAAAACACCTGCCGGGTGAGATAGTCAGGCTCATGAGATCGGAAGGATTCCATGGATTCTCTATGCACCATCACACGCTGCTCTGGAAGCACCTAGATGCCAGGAACCCAGGCAAAGGACTCGGCGCTTGTGTGGCAGGCACTTGGTACTGGTATGACCGATGGCTACAGGTAGTGCGTGACCACTGTAACCAGCATAGAGGCAAGTACTGTCCCTAGCCCAGAAACCGTTCAGCTTCGGCGAACATCGCGCATCGTCACACCCCAACCAGAGGAATCTGTACCTGGTTCGAGCATCTGGCGGCGGTCTCTCAGGAACCCAGCGGAAGGACACAAGCCTCGCATCGCCATTCATCAGGCCCACGGATTGACTGTGCCGACGCCGGTGTTACGAAACTCGCTAACGTTGCGGGTCACGACGGTCAAGCCCAACCGGACTGCCGTCGCCGCTAGGAACGCATCGGCGAGATGATCGTCGAGCGGCTCTCCCCGACGTCGTTTGTCCTCCATGATACCCGCGCACGTTCGGGCGTCCTCAAGCGTCCAGTCGAAGACTTGCCCTTCGAGTAGGTCGTCGAGGAGATCCTGAAATCCGTCAAAAAGACCGTCTCGCCGTCGTCCGGGGTCTAGGCGACTGATCCCATTGAGGATCTCCCAAACCGTGATGGACGCGAGTCCGATACCACCCTCCTCGGAAATCTGGTCTAGGAAGTCGACAACGCGGTCGTCGGGCTCCGGTCTCATCATCTCCGAGACGACATTCGCATCCAAAAGCCAAGCCACTGTCATGACTCGGAATCACCTGAATCGGCGAACGTCAGCGGCGGAGACCCGTACCGTCGGTCGAGATCCAGTTCGATTCCGCGGTCGGGACCAAAGTGACGCTTGAACGCTTCAGACGGTTTGGGACGCCTCGCCGTCTTCTCGCGCTTCTCACGTATGAGTCGCCGAACGAATTCCTCCATCGATACATTGTCTTGGCGCGCTTGCAGCCTCAACCACGACTTGTCCACTGGATCGAGTCCCCGAATCGTGATGGTCGTGCTCATCTTGTCGCCACGGCATCCCGGACTTGCAGATGCTAGCAAAATGTGCAGTCAGTCGCGAGTCCTATTGCCTATACTGTCCTCGCGTCGTTTTTTCGGGAACTCCAAAGAATGGTTCAATCATCTCGCCGAGTGTCGCCCGCCCTCCTTGTCGCAATCGCGGCAATTCCGCTAACCGGTTACACGAACGAAGAGTCTGCTTTCGTCCCGGTCACCGATGCCATGCTTGCCGACCCGCCGGCCGAGCACTGGCTGACCTGGCGGCGCACGACCGACGCGTGGGGCTACAGCCCGCTCGATCAGATCACCACCGAGAACGTCGCCAAGCTTGAACAGGTGTGGACGCGGCCGCTGCGACGGGGCAGTCAGACCGCGACACCCCTGGTCTACGACGGCGTGATGTACATGCCGAATCCCAACGACGTGATCCAGGCGCTGGACGCTGTTAGCGGCGATCTGATCTGGGAACACGAGCGCGAGACACCCGAGGCGGCCCGCAGGATGGGCGGGCTGCTCGGCAGCAACAACCGGAACATCGCGATATACGGCAACCTGATCATCGACACCAGCGTCGATCTCCACCTGTTCGCCCTGGATGCCGAGACCGGCGAGATGGTCTGGGAGGCCCCGGTCCTCGACTTCACGAAGGACCGCGCCATCCAGGGCGCCGGGCCGATCATCGCCAACGGCAAGGCAGTTTCCGGGCGAAGCTGTCTGCCGTACGCCGGACCCCACGCCTGCGTTATCGTCGCCCTCGACGCCCTGACCGGCAGGGAAGTCTGGCGGCGGCGGTTGATCCCTGCGCCCGGAGAGCACGGCGACGAGTCCTGGGGCGATATGCCGTTCGAAGCGCGCAGCCACGTCGGCTCCTGGATGGTGCCGAGCTACGACCACGAACTCGATCTGGTCTTCGTGGGTACGTCCGTCACGGCGCCGACCCCCAAGTTCCTGCTGCAGGGGTCGGACAAGGAGTATCTCTACCACAACTCCACCCTGGCGCTGGACGGCGACACAGGGGAGATCCGCTGGTACTACCAGCACCTGGTCGATCACTGGGACTTAGACCACCCCTTCGAGCGGATGCTGCTCGACACCAAGGTCGCGCCGGATTCCGAGGACGTGCCGTGGATCAATCCCGGCATCGAGCCGGGGGAGACCCGCAAAGTCATGACCGGCATTCCCGGGAAGACGGCCTTGATCTACACCCTGGACCGGGAGACGGGCGAGTTCCTCTGGGCGAGACCCACCGTCGAGCAGAACGTCGTCGCCAACATCGACGGCACCGGCAAGGTGACCGGCGAAGCCGATTCCATTCCGACCGAAATGGGGCAGACGCTCAACATCTGCCCGTCCATGCATGGCGGCAAGGATTGGGAGGCGGGTGCGTACAGTCCGCTGACCAACACGATGTACTTTCCGCTGCGCAACGCCTGCATGCCGACCTTGATCACCACCGACCGCGATGCGTCCCATTCCTACTACGCGCTCAACGTCGGGTTCGAACTCTCGCCGGGCAAGACGGACCTCGGCACCATCTATGCGGTCTCGGCGGAAACCGGGGCCACGACCTGGCTCTACGAGCAGCGGGCGTCGACGACGTCGGTGGTCGCGACCGGCGGCGGGTTGCTGTTCTTCGGCGACACCGGCGGCGGATTCATGGCTCTCGACCAGGAAAACGGCGCGGTGTTATGGCGCGTGGAACTCGGCTCTCCCGTGACCGGGTTCCCGATTACCTACGCGGTGGACGGACGCCAGTACGTGGCGGTGAGCACCGGGTTCTCGGCAACCACCGGGAGCTTCCTCCGGATGACGCCGGAGATTAGGCCGAGCTTCGGGAACAACCTGTACGTGTTCGCGTTGCCGTGAGACATGCGCCCGCCCCGAACCCGTTGGCTCCGGCAATTCAGCCTAGCAAACATCGCGCTGCGAGATCACCATTCGGTGTCGGCGAGCACCCGCCTGCCCGCGGCGGCGAAGAAGGCGTCATCGTTCCCTCCAACATCGCCGCAGACCCGGTTGATTGCGTCGGTAACCTCGTCCTCGGCATGGCGCGCAAGATACTCGTCGAGCGCGGCGGCGTAGACTTCGCTTCGCGACCGCCGTCCCTGCGAGGCCAGTCGTTCGGCACGTTCGAAAATGTGGTCGGGAATTGATACGGTCGTTTTCATACGGCGGCACAACTCGTTCTCGATTCATCCATGCAAATGTGACTCAACGTGTCACATTTACATAGTTGCGGACGACTCGATCACGATCTCACTGAGAACCTCCGGATCCGTTGACAATTCGTCCTTTCCAGCCGCGTACCCCATCTCCGAGAGCAGGTAGGCGACGAGGTCGGCGTAGGTCTCTTCGCTCAAGCTTCCCGGTGCGCTTTGGGGCATCGTGTTGCGTATGCCCGCGAAGTAGTCGTAGAGCTTCTTGTCCTTCCAGCGGAAGGTGAAGGCGATGCCGACGAGGGAGGGCGTCATCTGCTGATCGCCGCGGAGATCCTCCTTGTGGCATTCGACGCACTGCTCGAGATAGACGGTCTTTCCGCGTGCCGCCTGGGCTTCGGTGTAGACCCCGTCGCGCACCGAACGCGTCGGCGGGGTCTCATGCTCTTCTTCGGAACCGAAACCCGCAGCGGCCAGCCAAACAGCCGCCGCGAGGATGACCGAGGCGAACGGGACGGGACAAGCCCGTCCCCTACGCCGTGTTCCCTGCACGTCAATAGCTCGGCACTTCCATTGCTACAGCCGGCGGTAGTCGTAGCTGCCCTTGATCATCGTGTTCACGAATCCGCCCTTGGACTCGGCGCGCATGAGTTCGTCGAAGACCGACGACGGGACGTCGTAGTAGACATAGGCCTTACCGGAACCGACGAATCGCAGGTAGAGCCTTCGGGTCTCGTGGTCGTAACTCACGGTCTCAATGCTGGACGACTCGACGCGCCGAATTGCGGGAAACGACTCGACCACCGCTCAGTCGCCGAAGGGGGAGCCGTCGAAGGCATCGACCGTGGCGAACGCCGCGACCGGATTGCGGCGCAGGCGGGTGAGTTGCTTGACCGGCTTGCCGATGGGCAGCATGGCGGCCAGCGCGTGGTTCGCCGGGATGCCGAACAGCGCCTTGGCCTTTGCTTCCTCGGCAGCCAGAAACGT
>JAPOYW010000469.1:3928-5246 GCA_026706425.1 Gammaproteobacteria bacterium | reverse complement strand
GAGAAACCGCTCATCGAGGAACTCGCCGCCCGTGGCGTGACGGCGGTGTCCATGGAAATGATCCCGAGAACCACGCGGGCGCAGAAGATGGACGCGCTGTCGTCCCAGGCTAGCTTGGCGGGCTACGTCACGGTCGTCCTGGCCGCTTCGCACACGCCGAAGGTCTTCCCGATGATGATGACGCCCGCTGGTACGATCGCACCGGCGCGGGTATTCGTCATCGGCGCGGGCGTCGCCGGACTCCAGGCGATCGCGACGGCGAAGCGCTTAGGAGCACGGGTCGAAGCTTTCGATACGCGCCCAGTCGTGGCCGAGCAGGTGCAGTCCCTGGGTGCCCGATTCGTCGAGATCGACATCGGCGAAATCGGCCAGACGGAGCAGGGCTACGCCCGGGAACTCACCGCGGAGCAACTCGACATGCAGCGCCAGGGCATGAAGCGGGTCATCGGCTACTCCGACGTGGTCATCACCACCGCCCAGGTGTTCGGACGACCCGCCCCTCGAATCGTCACCCGCGACATGGTGGCAGCCATGCGCCCCGGGAGCGTCATCGTGGACATGGCCGTGGAATCCGGCGGCAACGTCGAGGGCTCGGTGTTGGATCAGGTCGTGGACATCGACGGCGTCAAGTTGGTCGGCCTCGGCAACCTGCCCTCGGAGGTGGCGCAGAACGCGAGCGAGATGTACTCGTCGAATGTCACGCACTTGATCGAAGAGTTCTACGATGCAGAGAACCGCCGATTCGACCTGGACCCGGCCGACGAGATCGTTGCCGGCTGCGTGCTGACGCGCGGCGGCGAAGTGGTTAGCGAGACGGCGCGGGCGGCGTAGCTCTCCCGCGAATTGGAGCAACGAGTGGAACTGATCCCTGTCTATCTCGCGTTCATATTGATCCTCGCGATCTTTCTCGGTTTCGAGTTGATCTCGAAGGTGCCGGCGACCCTGCACACGCCGCTGATGTCGGGCGCCAACGCCATTTCCGGCATCACCATCGTCGGCGCATTGCTTACCGGCGGCGCAGGGGGTCCGAGCTGGCTCGCGACTCTGCTCGGTTCCGCAGCCGTGTTCTTCGCCACCGTCAACGTGGTCGGCGGCTACCTGGTCACGGACCGGATGCTCGGGATGTTCAAGAAAAAGACCGATGATGCGCCGTAACGCGCGATGAGTGCGCTCCTCGTCAACCTTGCCTACATCGTCGCGGCCGTGATGTTCATCTTCGGCCTGCGGATGTTGGGCTCGCCTGCCACGGCCCGGTCGGGCAATGCCCTGTCGTCCGGCGGCATGTTGATCGCCATCGCGGTCACGCTGCTTTCGAAGG
>JAPOYW010000469.1:0-3918 GCA_026706425.1 Gammaproteobacteria bacterium | reverse complement strand
CTTCGGCGCGGTCGTGGTTGATGAAGTGCAAGGGCGCGGCTGGGAGGTCAACCCAAGGGCATCGTCGAGTTCCACTGGATCGCCATCGCCGCTGCCGCGGGCGCGCTGGTCGGCGCGATGGCTTCCCGCCTCGTCGCCATGACCTCGATGCCGGGAATGGTCGCGCTGTTCAACGGTTCCGGCGGCATCGCGAGCCTGCTCGTGGGCTGGGCCGCGCTCTTCGGGGCTGACCCAAGCGTCGGTGCGGTGACCCCGTTCACCGCCGTCACGGTGTTCCTCTCGGTAATGATCGGCGGCGTGACCTTCTCGGGAAGCATCATCGCCTGGGCCAAGCTCGCGGAGGTGATGCCGAGCAAGGCCATCGTCTTCGCCGCCCAGCGCGTCATCAACGGCGCGTTGCTGGGCGGTCTGGTGGTCTGCGGCGTCTTCTTCGCCCTCGATCCGGCGCCGGACACCCATCTCTTCTACGCCATTCTGGGGCTCGCGTTGCTGCTCGGCGTCATGGCGGTCATTCCGATCGGCGGCGCGGACATGCCGGTGGTGATCTCGCTCCTGAACAGCTACTCCGGGCTTGCCGCCTGCGCGGCGGGTTTCGCCATCAACAACAACATCCTGATCGTCTCGGGATCCCTTGTCGGCGCCGCCGGCATCATCCTCACCAACATCATGTGCAAGGCGATGAACCGGTCGCTCGCGAACGTGTTGTTCAGCGGCTTCGGGGCGGTCAAGACGGCCACGAAGGTGGAGGGCGAGGTCAAGTCGATTGTCGCGGAAGACGCCTACCTGATCCTCGAAGCCGCATCGTCGGTCACCTTCGTTCCGGGCTACGGAATGGCGGTTGCCCAGGCACAGCACGTGGTCCGCGAACTCGGCGGGATCCTCGAGGCGAACGGCTGCGAGGTGAGTTTCGCCATCCACCCGGTCGCCGGACGCATGCCGGGGCACATGAACGTGCTGCTTGCGGAGGCGAACGTCCCGTACGATCAACTACTCGAATCGGACGACATCAACCCGCGCATGCCGAACGTCGACGTGGCTGTCGTTATCGGTGCCAACGACGTCGTGAATCCGGCGGCTAGGGATGACGAGGCGAGCCCGATCTACGGCATGCCGATCGTCAACGTCGACCACGCGCGCACCGTGTTCGTCCTCAAGCGTTCCATGGCCTCGGGCTTTGCGGGTGTCGACAACCCGCTGTTCTTCGGTACCAACACGCGCATGCTGTTCGGCGATGCCAAGACCTCGATCTCGGCGCTGATCGCGGAGTTCAAATAGTGCGCATCCCCGAGCCGTTCTTTCCGGTCATCAACCGCGTCATGCGGTTGCTCCTCACCTCGCCCTTGCACGGTGTGATGAGCGGCAGCGTGATGGTGATCTACTTCACGGGACGGAAGACGGGCAGGCAACGCTGGACACCCGTGCGGTACCTCAACGAAGGCGAGTCTCGCGTGGTGTGCCTGACCGGCCGCGAGACCGGTTGGTGGCCGAATTTCCTCGAACCGCGCGACGTTCTGCTGCAGTTGGCTGGGCGTCGTGTCGCGGCCCGCGCCCACGCCCAACCGGATGACACCGAACACAAGACGTCGGTACTCCGGGAGACCCTCGAGCGGTTCCCGGCCGACGCGCCCTACCACGGGATCGTGGTCAAGCGGGGACAGAAGATCACGCCGGCGCAGTTCGAGTCAGCGGTGGCTCGGGACGTAGTCGTAACGTTCGACCTGCACCCGTAGGGGCGACCCTATCGCGCCCGAAGGGCGCGCGGTCGCCCGTCGAACCCGCAACGTCGGGTTTTGGCGCGCGCGTAGGGCGCGCCGGGACGGGACAACGCCGCCAAACGACTCGCCGGGCTCGCCGTTTGGCCCCAGCCCCCACCTCCCCGCGACTCCGCGCCTTGCGACGGCCTTTTGCCGTCGCGGCGTCGCAGACTCCCGGGCCCGTCCCCTACGTGCCCTTTGGCGTATATTCGTTAGCAGGAGGAACGCATCGTGTTCAACCTGCTCGATTTCCTCGCCCAACTGTTCGTGCTCGCCGTCGGCGTCGGCGTCCTCGTCGTGGCCGTCCTCTACGTCATCGACCGCACCCAGACCACCCAGGCGGTGCGGCGCAACTTCCCGGTCATCGGGCGATTCCGCTATCTCTTCGAGCGCCTCGGCGAGTTCTTCCGGCAGTACTTCTTCGCCATGGACCGGGAGGAGATGCCGTTCAACCGGGCCGAGCGCTCCTGGGTCTATCGGGCTGCCAAGGGCGAGGACACCATGGTCGCGTTCGGCTCCACCCGGGACATGCGCCCGGTCGGTTCGGTGATCTTCGTCAACTGCCCCTATCCGACCCTGGAGCAAGATGCCGTGGATACGACCGACGTGACCATCGGACCGTATTGCGAGAAGCCCTACACGACTTCCTCCGTGTTCCACATCTCCGCCATGAGCTACGGGGCGGTCTCCCGGCCGGCGGTCAAGGCGCTGTCGAACGGCGCGCGCATGGCCGGCGTCTGGCTGAACACCGGCGAAGGCGGCCTGTCCCCCTCGCACCTCGAAGGCGGTGCCGACATCGTGTTCCAGTTCGGCACCGCGAAGTACGGTGTTCGGGATTCCGACGGGGAACTCTCGGATGCGCGCTTGAAGGACGTCGCCGCACACGAGCAGGTGCGGATGTTCGAGATCAAGCTCTCCCAGGGCGCCAAGCCGGGCAAGGGTGGGATTCTGCCCGGCGCAAAGGTGACTGAAGAGGTCGCGGCGATCCGGCTTATCGATCCCGGCAAGGACTCCATCAGCCCCAACCGCCACCCGGAGATCAACTCCGAGGCGGATCTCCTCGACATGATCGAGCGGGTACGGCGCGTCACCGGCAAACCGACCGGGTTCAAGACGGTGATCGGTAGCTATGACTGGATCGATGACCTGTGCGACGAGATCCACCGGCGCGGCATCGAGTCGGCGCCGGACTTCATCACCGTGGACAGTGCAGACGGCGGTTCCGGCGCCGCGCCCATGAGCCTCATCGACTACATGGGCCTGCCGATCAAGGAAAGCCTGCCGCTGGTCGTGGACCTCTTAACGAGGCACGGCCTGCGCGACCGCATCAAGGTGATCGCGAGCGGCAAGATGGTTCTGCCCGGGCCGGTGGCCTGGGCGCTCTGCGCGGGCGCGGACTTCGTGGCCTCGGCCCGTGGCTTCATGTTTGCGCTGGGCTGCATCCAGGCCCTGCAGTGCAACAAGAACACCTGCCCCACTGGGGTCACGACCCACGATCCGAGGCTGCAGCGCGGTCTCGATCCGGTTGACAAGGCAGAGCGAGTCAGACGCTATGCGCTTTCGATCCGCAAGGAGGTCGGCGTCATCGCCCACTCCTGCGGCGTGCCGGAACCGCGACAGTTGAAGCGATTCCATTGCCGCATCGTGCAGGACGACGGAAAATCCGTGCCGTTGGACGAGCTATATCCGGAGCAGGAAGCCGTGGCGCCGCCACACTAGGAGTCGAGGCAGTGGAACTCTACGATGTCATGCGCACCGCGTTCGCTGCGCGGGATTTCACGGCGGATCCGGTGCCGGACGACGTGCTCGAGCGGATCCTCGACAACGCCCGCTTCGCGCCGAGCGGCGGCAACCGGCAGGGCTGGCGCGTCATCGTCGTCCGCGATCTCGCCAAACGCGCTGTCCTCGGCCCGCTGATCGAACCCACCTACCGGCGCTACCTGGCCGAGGTCCACGCGGGTGCCAATCCCTGGAACACGATTGCTCCCGCCGCGGTCAGCCAAGCCGACATCGACGCCGTCGCGATTCCCCCGGGTTTCATCGACCGGCTGATCCACGCGCCGGTGCTGTTGCTGGTGACCGTCGACCTCGCCGTCGTCGCGTCCATGGATCAGCACCTGCCTCGCATCGGCGTCATCTCCGGGGCCTCCATCTATCCCTTCGT
>JAPOYW010000261.1 GCA_026706425.1 Gammaproteobacteria bacterium | reverse complement strand
CCTGGTCCGTCTACCAGCCGTTCCTTCGTTCGCGATCACCGCCCGTGGCGCCAATCCAGATATCGCCACCCGGTCGGTGTTCCTTCTTCCAGAACACGGCATCCGTCTTCAAATGGTCCATGATGAACTCGCAAGCCGCGAAGGCATCGCCTCGATGTGGCGCCGCAACCAGGACCAACACGATCTGGTCCCGCGGGCCCAGTTCGCCCACCCGGTGAATCACCACCGCGTCGGTGAGCTCCCAACGATCCGACGCCTTGGCGAGGATCTTCCCGATGCTTGCCTCCGTCATGCCGGGATAGTGTTCGAGAAAAAGCCCGTCCACCTTGTCGGTCCCGGCATGGTCACGCACAATCCCTGCGAAGGCCACCACGGCACCCGCTCGACCGCCAAGGCGCGCCCGCATTGCCGCCCACTCCTCGGCGACGTCGAAGTCGTCTGTTTCGACCCGTATGTCGGCATGCATCCGGCTAACCCCCGGTCACCGGCGGTAGAAAAGCGACCTCGTCACCGGCGCGGAGTTCCACGTTGCCCCGGATGATGGTTTGGTTGACGCAAACCCGGACGCCTTGACCCGACAACGCCTGCAGTCCGTCGGCGCGCAGCAAGGAGGCGAGTCGCGCGCGCACGCCCGCAATGCAGGCGTCCTCGATGTCCAGGTCCACGGTATCGCAGCCAACAGCTTCGCGTAGCGACCCGAAGAACCTGACCGCAACGACCGTGGAGGTCGCCGAACTCACGTGCCGCGGCGCCAGGTTCCCGACTTCCCGCCGGACTTGGCCTCCAAACCGATGTTCTCGATGGTCATGGCGCGATCATTGGACTTCAGCATGTCGTAGACCGTCAACGACGCAATGCTGACCGCCGTCAAGGCCTCCATCTCCACGCCCGTTCGGCCCGTCACCCGGCATAGGCTGGTGACAGCCAGCGTCGATGCGTCCTCGGGGGCGAACTCCACCGCCACCTTGGCAAGGGCCAATGGATGACACAGCGGTATCAGGTCACTCGTCCGTTTGGCCGCCTGGATGCCGGCCACCCGGGCCACGGCCAGGACATCGCCCTTGGCGGCACCGCCCCCGACAATCGACTGAAGGCTCTCCGGGGACATGCGGATTCGCGCAAAAGCGCGGGCTTCCCTCGCGGTGGCCGCCTTGCCGGAGACATCGACCATGGCGGCTTCGCCACGCTTGTTCAGATGGGTCAGGTTGGCCATAGCGTTGAGAATAGCACGGTATAATTCGCCGTCTTTTACCGAGACGACCGGTGGCAGGTTCGGTGGTGGTGGGCATGTCCGGCGGCGTGGACTCCGCCGTTGCGGCCCATATCCTGAAGCATGAAGGCTACGACGTTACCGGACTCTTCATGAAGAACTGGGAAGAGGACGACGCCACGGAGTACTGCACGGCGCTGGCCGATTTCGGCGACGCTGCGGCGGTTTGCGATGAACTCGGCATCGAACTCCTGACGGCCAACTTCGCGACCGAGTATTGGGACAACGTCTTCGAGGCTTTTCTCGACGACTACCGGGCCGGCTATACCCCCAACCCGGATGTCCTCTGCAACCGCGAGATCAAGTTCAAGGTGTTCGCCGACTATGCCCGGTACCTGGGCTTCGACACCGTGGCCACCGGCCACTACGCTCGGCGAAGCGCTGCCGGAGACCCGTTTCGCCTGCTCAAGAGCCAAGATCCAGACAAGGATCAAACCTACTTCCTGCAGGCCGTGCCGGCGAGCCGTCTCGAACATTGCCTGTTTCCGATCGGCGGACTGACCAAGCCGGAGGTCCGACAGCGCGCCCGTCGCGCCGGATTCGAAATCCACGACAAGAAGGACAGCACCGGCATCTGCTTCATCGGGGAACGCCGCTTCGACGACTTTCTCGCACGCTACGTACGCGGCGAACCGGGCCCCATCCGGGATGCCGACGGAACCCTCCTCGGCGAACACCGGGGACTGCCCTTCTACACCCTCGGCCAACGTCAGGGCATTGGCTTGGGTGGCGTCAGGGGCCGTCGTGAGCAGCCTTGGTACGTAGCGGGGAAGGATATCGGCACCAACACGCTGACCGTGACCCAGGACGAGCGGGACCTCGAAACAACCAGGCTTTGCGCAACCGACCTGAATTGGATCTCGCCGTCGATGAATGCTCCGGACGGATTCCCGGCCTTGCGGTGTACGGCGAAGATACGCTATCGACAGCCGGAACAGCCATGCGAACTTGAGATCGACGGCGAGCGGGCCCGTGTCGTGTTCGATACACCGCAGCGCGCCGCAACGCCTGGGCAGTTCGTTGCGTTCTACGATGGCGACGAGTGCCTAGGCGGGGGGCGAATCGTCGACACGGGGTGCCCCGGTGGGTAGTCGTCTGCCGTTCTCGCCGCTGACGGCGATCTCGCCCTTGGACGGTCGCTATTCGACGCGAACATCCGCGCTGGTTCCGCTCGTGAGCGAGTTCGCCCTGATCCGGTATCGCGTGCGCGTGGAGATCGAGTGGCTGCTCTATCTAGCCGCGCTCGACGAAATCGCCGATCTCCCGGCACTGGATGCGTCCCGGCAGACTCGGCTGCGCCGGATCTGGGAGGACTTCGACGTCGACGATGCGAAGGATGTGCGCGCGCTCGAGGCCGAAACCAACCACGACGTCAAGGCGGTCGAGTATTTCGTGAAGAACGCGGTCGCCTGTGCCGACGAGGCGCTCAAGCCGCACATCGAGTTCGTGCATTTCGCCTGCACCTCGGAGGACATCAACAATCTCGCCTACGCCCTGATGATGCGCGATGCCCTGGAGTCGGTGCTGCTACCCGCCATGAACCGACTGATCCGAACCCTGCGCGACCTCGGTCAGCCGCTGGCCGACATCCCTATGCTGTCCCGCACACATGGACAAGCCGCATCCCCGACCACCATCGGCAAGGAACTCGCCAACGTGGTAGCTCGCCTCGAACGCCAGGCCGCCACATTGCGCGGCGCGGAGATACTCGGCAAGATGAACGGTGCGGTCGGCAACTACAACGCGCATGTCGCCGCCTATCCAGACGTCGACTGGCCTGCCCGCAGCCGAGAATTCGTGACCGCGCTGGGTTTGTCCTTCAACGAGTTCACCACGCAGATCGAGCCCCACGACTACCTCGCCGAACTGTTGCACAACCTCATCCGGTTCAACCAGATCGTTCTCGACTTCGACCGCGACGCCTGGGGCTACATCGCGCTCGGCTACTTCAAACAACGCCTCGTACCCGGCGAGACCGGCAGTTCGACCATGCCGCACAAGGTCAACCCGATCGACTTCGAGAACTCCGAGGGAAACATCGGGCTCGCGAATGCGATTCTTGGCCATCTCGCCGAGAAACTCACCGTCTCGCGTTGGCAACGGGACCTGTCCGACTCGACCGCCCTGCGCAGCATCGGCTCCGGATTCGGCCACTGCCTTGTGGCCTGGGATAGCGCCTCTAGGGGGATCGGCAAGATCGCCGTCGACCGGGACCGCATGGGTGCCGACGTCCATGCGGCCTGGGAAGTACTCTCGGAGGCGATGCAGACCATCCTTCGTGCGGGTGGAAGCTCGGAACCGTACGAGCAGTTGAAACGCCTCACCCGGGGCCGACGGTTGGACGAAACCGTGTACCGGGACCTTCTGGGCGAACTGGAGCTTTCCCCGGAAGACCGGGAGAGACTGCTGCGGTTGACCCCCGAGGAATACACCGGACTTGCCGCAGAGCTCGCCCGCTCGGTCCTCGGAGACAAACCATGAGTGCCGTACGGGTCCGGGAAGTGGACTGGGGCTCCCATGAACAGGCCCTGTCCTCGTTGCGCCGGACGGTATTCGTCGACGAACAAGAGGTGGCGGAGGACGAGGAATGGGATGGCGCGGATCCCGACTGCCGCCACTTCCTCGCCGAGGACGGCGACGGTGTTCCGATCGGCACGGCGCGGCTGATGCCCTCCGGACAAATCGGCCGGATGGCGGTCCTGCCGGAATGGCGCGGCCAAGGGATCGGCGCACGATTGCTCAAGCTTGCGGTGGACGCGGCGCGTGCGGCCAACCAGTCCATCTTCCTGCATGCACAGAGCCAGGCGGTGGGCTTCTACGAACACGCGGGGTTCAAGGTGACCGGCAAGCCGTTCATGGAAGCCGGCATCGAACACCGTGAGATGACGCTTCCGGCCAAGTAGCAGGCCGCGCTTTTCGGGCGCCCGGTCGGGAACATCGCCCTGTTCAATTAATCGCTTCCATTCCCTAGTCGCGCCGTTAAAATGGCGCGCTTTTGTGCCCGGAGGACCTTAAGGATGGCCCTGCACTTCGTGCCGCGAAAGCCTCGCTCAGAGCAGATCGAAGAGCTCGAACAGGAATGGAACACCAACCCGCGTTGGAAGGATGTGAAACGCGGCTACACCGCCGAAGACGTGGTCGACCTGCGCGGCAGCATCCCGCATCGGAGCATGCTCGCGGCGCACGGCGCGGACAAGCTCTGGGAGCTGCTGCAGGAGGAGGACTTCGTCAATTGCCTGGGCGCCGTGACCGGCGGCCAGGCCGTGCAGCAGGTCAAGGCGGGCATCAAGGCGATCTACCTGTCCGGTTGGCAGGTCGCTGCCGACAACAATACGTCGGAGACGATGTATCCCGATCAGTCCCTGTACGCGGTCAACTCCGTGCCGAGCGTGGTCAACCGCATCAACAACGCCTTCCGACGCGCCGATGAAATCCAGTGGGCCAAGGGCGTCGACGACGGCATCGACTACTACGCGCCCATCGTCGCCGACGCCGAGGCCGGCTTTGGCGGCGTGCTGAACGCCTTCGAGCTCATGAAGGCGATGATCTCGGCGGGCGCCGCAGGCGTGCATTTCGAAGACCAGTTGGCGTCCGTGAAGAAGTGCGGCCACATGGGCGGGAAGGTTCTCGTGCCCACCGTGGAAGCCGTGCAGAAGCTCATTGCCGCCCGACTTGCCGCCGATGTCTGCGACGTACCCACGCTACTCATGGCACGCACGGACGCCAATGCCGCGGACATGGTCACCAGCGACATCGACGAGTGCGACAAGCCGTTCCTGACCGGCGAGCGGACCCCGGAGGGGTTCTACAAGTCGCGCAACGGCCTCACCCAGGCCGTCGCCAGGGGTCTTGCCTACGCGCCGTACACCGACCTGATCTGGTGCGAGACCGCCGTGCCGGACCTCGATGAAGCCAAGGCATTCGCCGATGCCATTCACCGTGAACATCCGGACCAGATGCTCGCCTACAACTGCTCGCCCTCGT
>JAPOYW010000392.1 GCA_026706425.1 Gammaproteobacteria bacterium | reverse complement strand
GCACATCTGAACTACGTAGCCCCCGAATTGGACGAGATCGAGGAAGAACTGAGTCTCGTCGACCAGTGGTTCAAAAAGGGTGAGGAGCTACAAGTGAAGCCACCGGTGTTTCACCCGAGGCAACACCACGAAGGTTGGCCCGACTGGCGGAGAGGGAGACCGGATTCGACGGGACGGAACTCGGGCGGGCGTTGCCATCCAGTGCAATGCCCTCGACGAGAGATGAACGCTCACTAACACTCACTAACAGATGCCGCTTGCGCACTTCGTCAACCGAGACCGCGCAGGGCACTTGGACGGGGGATTGCGAGACGGATGCCTGCCCAGAGAGCGGATCCCAACGCGTGCAGATGTCGAGGCCCGCGCTCGTGGCACGGGTCAACTCGGCGTCTGAGCGCGCGACCGGTCGCGATCACTGCCCCTGCAAATCCGCCGCCGCGAGCAACACGAGATCATTCGGATGGCGGAGAGGTGTGCATCGCTCGGCCAATACCGCCGCAGCGCATTCGTCGAGCCGCTTCAGCGTTTCGCGACGCCCGACCACTGGCCCAGGGTGTGGCGCGGACGCTGGGGCGTCAGAGGAGTGCAGGAGGGAACCAAAGAAGTCCGGGTTTGGGAGCGCCGCCTCACTACCGGTTGAGAGGAACACCGGCACCAGCATCTCCCATCGCGGCAACCCTTGGTCGTTCTGCCATCGAACCTTGTAGATTCCCAAGACTCCTTCCTTCGGCGCCCGTAGACTCGCATGTTCACCACCGAACTCCGGCGACTTCGCGAACTCGATCAAGTCCGAGAAAAACACGCTCGCAAAGTCCATCGAGACGTTCCGTTCGTCGCGGATGGCAAGGCGACGGTCGACGGTAACTCGCACGACAGTACGTCCGCCGAACTCCGAATACCTGCCTCGCATCTCCTCGGACAACTCGAGCTCGAGCACTCGACCGTTGTGTAGCCTGTCGCGTATCCGTATGCCGCGTCGCGGCAAGACTCCTTCGAGGAAAGACAGCACCTCCTCTGGACCGAAGGTGTGCAACGCGGCCGTTGTGTTGGGATCATAGCCTTCGATGTGCGCGAAAAGCTGCTCCTGCAAGGACTGGGACTGCTTCGCGCGTTCGACCGCTTCGTCGATCTCCGCCTCGCTGCGTTGATCGATCACCATTTCCCGGCTGTTTGCGAGAATCTGCGCGATGTCGACACGTTCAAGCAGGGCACCGACTATCTCGGTCTCCAGCCCTTCGTGGAACTCGGGGCTCACGTCGGACATGTCGTGGGCAATCGTGGAGACGCGATTCAAGAGCATCCCAAGCGCCTTGTTGTCGAAGCCGTCTTGAGCCACGAGGTTAAAGACGACAACCCTCTCGGTCTGCCCGTAGCGGTACAAACGGCCTGCGCGTTGTACCAGGCGACGCGGGTTCCACGGCAGGTCGTAGTTGACCAGCATGTAGCAGCTGTAGTGAAGGTTGATTCCTTCGCCGCCCGCCTCCGTGGACACCATAAACTGCGCATGGTCGTTGAACGCGTCGATTTGCTCTCGCTTCTTGTCCAGACTCATGCCGCCGTTTATTGAGCAGACGCCGCTACCGGGATAACGCTGCGCCAGCGCATCCACGAGGTAGTCCTGTGTGCCTCGGTACTCGGTGAAGACAAGGAGCTTGAGGCCGTTGCCGTGCACCGGATCAACAATGCTGGTGAGAAACTCCGCGAGTTTCCGGTCGTCCGCTCTGACGACTTTCGCTGCCATACACAACTCGTTGAGCATCTGCATCTCGTTGGCGAAGAACGGGTTGGAACCAGCCCCCATAACTGACACCTCATCCGAGATGGCATCTAGATCGTCTTCGCCGTCGTCACCTTCTTCGAAGACGTCTTGAAGTTCCTCGAACCGGTCGTGCGACATGCGATCTGAGGCGCTGGCCAGTTCGCCCGTCAGTCTTGCGCGGCGCCGCTCCAACGCCCTCTCGATCGCGGCGATGCTTGACGAAGCGAGCTTTCGGTAGGTGGTCATGACAAAGCCCACCGCGCGCCCAGTAACACCGCCCGCCTCCGATGCAGCGTATCCGTATCGGATGTAACGGCGAAGCTGTACGTCGAAGTCTGCGGCCGCTTCGGAGAGCGGGACCTCCACCAAGTTCGTGTCCTGCCCGCAGAACAGGAATTTACCGGAAGCGTCGGTCACGAGACTCTTCCGATTGCGCAACACCACTTCCCCGACCACCGATGGGTCGCTGAACATTGCACCGAGGCGGGACTTCAGGTCCGGTCGTAGCAGCAGTAGGACGTTGACGAATTGGTCTGTCCTGCCTTGGTGGGGCGTCCCGCTCAGGAAGATGAAACTGTCAGTGAGCACCTGAAGTCGCTCGGCGAGCGTTCGAGTATTTCCAGCCGGCGTCGCGAACTCGGACCAAGTGCTCGAACGGTAACCACCGGCTATCGCCCGTCCTGTGCAGTTGGACGAGAACCATCTCTCGATCTGCGATCTCGCGATGTCCGACCACGGTACCGGTGCCCAAGGTCGTTCGCGTATTGGATCTGGGGCGGTCCTGAACCACATGCCCCTTCCGGAATCCGTTCCGCAAATCCTCTACGCCGTGCCATGCCAGGTCGCCGTTGCGGCCCCATTGGACCTGCAAGCGCAACGCCTCGCTGTCGGATTGCACCACGACGCCCAACTGCCCGTCGTACGAGCTAGTAGGGTCTCGGTGTGCGACGAAGCAGTCCTCGCCGGGCACAAGGAGCCCAGATTGCGTAGACATGTCAGTAGCCGGTCAACCGATCAATGACTTCACGCCAGGATCGGGAGTGGTCACCGCCCAGCGCCGCTGCATTGCGTCGCGCGATCTCCGCAACGCCGGGCAGCGGATTCGACCCGGCAATGAGGACCCGGGGAAACCCGTATTGCTGCCCGAAGGTCGGCAGCATGAACGGCGCAAAGCTGCCGTCTGAGCACTGCGCTATCTCCAACTGAGTCCGTCGGTCTTGGCGCGACAAGTGCTCCCTCCAGTCGTCCCCATTCGTGATTCCGGCTCGGAACACAGCGAAACTCGCGAAGGACCGAACGCCAAGCTCCCAAACAGCGTCGTTCTCCCATTCAAGGAACCAAGCTGGGTCGATTACGTGGGCCACGTCGCAATGCGCTCGTCTTTCCACCAGCTCGCGACCATGGTCTAGGGTCAGAGTTCCCGACTGGTAGCTCGGCATCCAATCCTGCTCGCGATAGTCCCAGTGAAATGTCTCCCACCATCGAATGTTTGCGCTCGACTCCCAGTGGCAACGGAACTCTAGGAACAACTGTAGCTTCTTGCCGCACCAAGCACGTTTGCTGAGCCAGGGAATCCACCGGCGAAGTCGACCGATTCCGCAATCCCTCAGCACCTCGTAGCATCGAGTCCGTTGTTCATCGGTGATCGGCTGGATTTGCGCCAACAGTTCTCCGATCTTGAGTTCGCGCGTGATGTCGGTGACAGTTTCGTCTGCCGGGTACAACGATTTGCTGAGTTCGCTTCTCGCATCAATGGTTGGATCCGGCTCAATCCAATCTGAAGGAAGGTCGAGAGCATCTTCCGACCATTGATCGTTCGGATCGATGTCCGCCAACTCGTCGACAAAGTCCCAAGCACTGTCGGTCTTGACTGGGTGGGCAGTGGCTTCCGACTCGTAGCCCTGTCGGTCTGGCGGCGACAAGCCCGATGCGACGGTTGGGAGTACGTTTGGATCCCAGGGGTCACTCTCGATGAACGTCTCTCCGGCAGGAGCATCGACGAAGTCATCTACGACCCAGCCATAGGGTGCCTGCCGATAGCCCCTCGTCATAGCCCCACCGTTTGGCTCCGATGATCGCATCCCTCAGGGTGACGACTGACTCTGCCGTTAGGTCTCATGCCGACCCCCTAGAGCAGTCCGAAGAACCCGCGCTTCCACCGTGCAACCACCCCAACGACCCGTGGGCACATCGGAAATTCTGGGACCGGGCGCAAGCAGCGCTTTGCCAGCTCGACGGCTGATGCCTGGATGTTTATTGAGATGCTCCACGGGCGCTGTTGTTGTTCGTCGCACTGGGTCGCCCGGCCGCTA
The DNA here is from genome assembly GCA_026706425.1 of Gammaproteobacteria bacterium. Lineage (GTDB taxonomy): Bacteria > Pseudomonadota > Gammaproteobacteria > Pseudomonadales > Azotimanducaceae > VXYL01. The sequence continues at coordinate 1,204 of JAPOYW010000392.1, read as the reverse complement.
TGGCACGTTCAGAGATCCCCCCCGGTGCCGTCGGTCGGTGTTGCCTTCCAGCTTTCGTGTTCGATTCTAGACCGAATCGCACCGAAAAACGTGTACATGCTGGATAGACGACGAGAGTCTCACTTGCATGTTGGTCGACGCGTTGCCAGGGCAGGACGAGGGTGCTTTGGCAGCAGGCCGCCTCGACATTCCTGAGTACGACGTTGAAGTGGAATGCCGAGCGGGCGTCCGTCTACGCGGAGTTCCGGTACCGCAACAGATCCTCAGACGTGACGTCGGACGCCGGCACAAGCCGGTAGTGCTTCTCCTGCACGACCTTGATCTCATCCTGATCCGGCGCAACCTCGAACATGGCGATCAGGTCATCTTGCGCGAACTGGGTGAGGATGGGTCGACAAATCAGATCCGGTAGCCGCTCACAGATGCTGGAGGGACACACACTTCGCGGATCGGTAGATCAAACGGCCCGACCGGATCCGGGGTTTTTGGCGTGGCGATTCGAGAAGTTCCAGCAGACCCGAGCATGAGAGACGGAATTGGCTGTAAGCGGCGGGTTTTGAGCGTTTGAGCGCACTATTCGGCGCTTCGCATTCGCTGCGCCGGTCGCCTAGCATATCGCCCTACCCATGCAACGAATGCCAAAGGGAGCCTGCGACCGTGGCGTTTGCTTCGAGGAAGTTCCCACGCCCGTTGATCGGGGTGCTGCAGACGTGCAGGGACACGGGGCTTGAGGTTTGTCGCCTGATCCGTGACTTAGAAGGGATAGAGCGACAACTAGCTTGGACTCATCGATGAAGCATCCGTCGACCCCTCCTGTGCCCTCGCCGGGAAAGGTCTACGATTTGCCAATCACACCGATTCGGATAGCAAGGACCTGTCAGTCAGATAAGCACCACCAACGCGGTCATTCGGAGCAACAATACGAGAGGATGCTGTCGCCGGCTGGGTTGGGAAACTCTCGGATACGTGGTAGAGAATCTTCAGCCAAGAGCTGGTGGGACCAATGATTGCCGACGGCGGACTCGAGTTGCGACCGATGATGGTCAAGGTTCTAGCCCAATTCACGAACGAGGACTACATCCAGTTCAATGAAAGTAAAATGACAGTTACGGGCGAGTCTCGCGGTGGGCGAAGCGTTACGATAAGGGCGCACATCTGAACTACGTAGCCCCCGAATTGGACGAGATCGAGGAAGAACTGAGTC
>JAPOYW010000256.1 GCA_026706425.1 Gammaproteobacteria bacterium | reverse complement strand
TACTTCATTGTGGTGCTGGCTCTAGCACCAGGGCAGCCCACGCCCACCGCGTGCCCGTTGACCTCCCTACGTCTGTCCCCCGGCGTTGTCCGCACGCGTCGTTCTTTGTTCCTTGCGTCGCGTAGATTGACAAGCAGATCGCTTGTAACACTCCCGAAACGCCAATGCAACGCCGACTTGGCGGCTCTGGGCGGGCAGGAACGGGTCCGGCGGCGCCGAGACACGACGTTTTCGGCGGCGATGTTCCGGAGTGACACGGACATCCGGGTCAACTATGTTCTTGGCAAATGCCCGAGATCACGCAGTCCGCAATGCACGAACCGCCGGCCCATTTCGGATTCCTGATGGTGCCGGACTACACGATGGTCACGTTGACGAGCGCCATCGCGGTGCTCCGTATGGCCAACCGGTCGAGTGGTCGCGAACTGTATCGCTGGTCGTGTGTGACGCTTGACGGTGCGCCGGTTGCCTCAAGCGCGGGGTTGCGTTTGATTCCGGATGGCGACGTGGATTGCCTTGGACAGGTGCATATCGTTTTCGTGTGCGGCGGCTACCACCCGGAGCGACGCGTCACAGGAGCGCTGCTTGCAGCCTTGAACGGCTTCTCGAAGCGCGGCGTTCATCTCGGGGCGCTCTGCACGGGGTCGCATTTCTTGGCGGTGGCGGGTTTGCTCGATGGCTACCGGTGCGCGATCCATTGGGAGAACCTGCCGGGGTTGCGCGAGCAGTTCCCTAAAGTTCAGGTTTCTTCTAGGCTTTTTGTTGTCGACCGGGACCGCTATACCTGCTCCGGTGGAATCAGCTCGATCGACCTGATGCTACACATCGTGGCCGGAGCGCACGGTCGCCAGTTGGCGCGGGATATTTCCGAGCAGTTCATCGTCGAGCGAATCCGCACCGAGGACGACGCCCAGCGCACGCCGCTTCACCATCTGGTCGGGGCCGGAAACCACGACACGCTGGTGGACGCGGTGGCGCTCATGGAGGCCAATATCGAGGAACCGCTTAGCCTGGCGGAGATCGCGGAATACGTGGGAGTTTCGCGCCGACAGCTGGAGAGGCTGTTCCACGACTACCTGCACTGTACGCCGTCGCGGTACTACCTCGACCTCAGGCTGCATCGGGGCCGGCTGTTGTTGCTCCAGACCGGTATGAAGGTCGCGGACGTGGCGGCGCGATGCGGTTTTTCGACGACGGCACGATTCGGCAAATCCTACGTCGACAAATACGGCAAGCGACCGAGCGACGAACGTCGCGGGGAGTCGTAGGCGACGCGACCGAACACGCACTTGGGCATGTCGCGTTGCGACCATTGAATGTCGCCTTCTCGGTGTGTCGAAACGCGCGTTCAGGCGCAATCTGCGCGCGTCGGCAACGCCGTGTTCGGACGTCGGTCCAGCGAGCGAGAATGCGATGAACCCAACCAAGGCTCCCCCCGTGTCCTATGCGCAGGTACGTCATTGCGAAAGCGTCGATCAGTCTGATCGACGCGTGCCGATCAACCTCCGCCAGTCCGGCCCCACGCCGGTCGGCCTGCTCATTTCGACAAGGGTGCGCAAATCCCCCTATTGGCACCTGTCGATGGAAGCGGGTTGCTGGCGCGCGACGGTCTACAACCGGGTCTACCACCCGCGCGGCTATGTCCGGCCGGAGGATGGTGGCGCGATGGTGGAATACGACGCGCTCGTCAACCATGTCACCCTCTGGAATGTCGCGGTCGAGCGCCAGATCCAGGTGAAGGGGCCGGACGCGGAGGCCTTCGTCAACTACGTCATTACCCGCAACGCCAAGCGCATCAAGCCGATGCACGCCAAGTACGTGATCCTCTGCAACGAGGCGGGCGGCGTGTTGAACGATCCCGTGCTGTTGCGCGTCGGCGAGGACGAGTTCTGGTTCTCGCTTGCCGACAGCGACATCGAGTGGTGGTTGCGCGGCGTCAACCTAGGTGCGCGCTACGACGTCTCCATCGGCGAAATCGACGTGGCCCCGGTGCAGATCCAGGGTCCCAAGTCCGAGACGTTGATGGTGGATCTATTCGGCGAACGGGCTCGCGAGATTCCCTACTACGGCCTCATGGCAGGCCAGGTCAACGGCCGGGACGTGATCGTGTCCCAAACCGGGTTCACCGGCGAGAAGGGCTACGAGATCTACTTGAAGGACGCCACCCTCTACGCGGAGGATCTTTGGTACGGCGTGCTGGAGGCCGGCGAGCGGCATCAGCTCATGGTGACGGCGCCCGCGCACCATCGCCGGATCGCTGCCGGCATCCTCTCCTGGGGGCAGGACCTGGACCAGGAAACGTTGCCGTTCCAGTGCAACCTCGGTTACCAGGTGCCACGCCGCAAGCAAGCGGACTACATTGGCAGGCAGGCGCTCGAAGCCGCACGTGACGCCATGGAGGCCGGCACGCCACCATTCCGCAATGTCCTAGTTGGCATCGTGTTCGGCGGTCGCCCGGTGACCGACTATGCCAACGATTTCTGGCTGATCTCGGCCAGTGAGGGCGGCGACCCCGTTGGCTACGTCACCTCGCCGTGGTTCTCACCGGAACTAGAAACCAACATCGCCTTGGCCTATGTACCCTGGGAGATGCGGGAGGTCGGCACGGACCTCCAAGTGCACCTGCCGCCCGAATACGCCGAACGTGCTAGTGAGCCGGTGCCAGCCGAGGTGGTGGATGTCCCGTTCAGGCCCTCGGTGAATCCGAACGCCCGCGAGGTGGCGCGCAGCAAGGGTCGCGACAGTGTCGACTAAAGTCGGGTACGTCGACTGACCGTGGCCTCAACCCAAACGAGTGTCGCCACGCCGATCGAAGGCGAGGCGAGGGTCGCTCACGAACTTGAACGCGAACTCGTGCGCGAAGCATCCGTCGAACTTACGCCGCGCCAGGTAGCGGCCGTGGACGACCTGTCGGCTCACCTGCCGCTCGGCACTCGCGTCTACATGCCGTCGATTCCGGGCTCCGCGTGGCGAGAAACGGTTGCTGCCTGCGAACGACTCCATCGCGATGGCATGGTGGCGGTACCGCATCTCGGCGCCCGATCCATTGCGAACCATGCGGAATTGGCTAGCCGGTTGAACGGGCTCGCCGCAACGCGCGTCTCGGAACTCATGCTCATCGCTGGTGACCGCAAGCGGCCGGCAGGCATGTTCCGCGATACGCTCGACATTCTCGACTCCGGTGCCTTGGTCGAGCATGGCTTGGTGCGGGTGGGCATTGCCGGCTATCCCGAGGGTCATCCAGTCGCCGATCCCGCTGCTCTGGCGCGTTCGCTGTCTCGCAAACTCGAATATGCCGCCGCGACCGGTACCGAGATGTGGATGGTGTCGCAGTTCTCCTTCGACCCGCGGAAGGTCGTCTCCTGGCTAGACGCCATCCGGCGAACGAGCGAGCGGCTTCCTGTCCGCGTGGGCATGGCGGGCCCCGCACGCCTCAAGACGGTGCTTGCCTTCGCGGCGCGTTGCGGGGTCCGGGCCTCGGCGCGAGCATTGGCCCGGCGGCCGAGCGCCCTGCGGCTGTTGAACAATTGGACGCCGGACTCGATGCTGCAGGCGCTGGCTCGACATCGCATGGAGTCGCCGGACTCGACCTTGTCCGGGATTCACTTGTTCACGTTCGGCGGCTTGCCGCAAACTTCGCGTTGGCTGCGCGCCACCGCCGGGATCGGCACGGCCCCTTTGGCGGGCCCGTTATGGAACAGGGGCGAATTGTTGCTCGGCAGTGCCAGCGATGCTTCGACCCGGGAGAATTCGCGTTGCGAATTCTCGGGGCGACCGCAAAGCGGTCGCGTCCACGACGTCAAGGCGCACGGCGAACTTTGACGCGAACCGGTGCTGCGCGTCGCCGCAGCGCGTAGCATCGACCCTGGAGGACGCAACGACCATGAAGGACACCCTGCCGCCGAACGCTTCGGACGGCGAGATCGCCGCGTCAGTGCCGCTCAATCCCATCGTTCCGCTCGCCAAGGAACGCCTCGGCCTCGACCCGGACACCCTGACGCCCTACGGTCACTACAAGGCGAAACTCAACCTCGACGCCGAACCGTCGCCGGAGTCGACGCGTAGCGGCAAACTGGTGCTCGTAACCGCCATTTCGCCGACCCCTGCCGGCGAGGGCAAGACCACGACGAGCATCGGCCTGAACGACGCCCTGAACCTATTGGGTGTCCGCTCGACGGTGTGCCTGCGCGAGCCGTCGTTGGGTCCGTGCTTCGGAATGAAGGGTGGCGCCACCGGTGGCGGCTGGTCCCAGGTGGCGCCCATGGCGGACATCAATCTGCACTTCAACGGCGACCTGCATGCGATCTCGGCAGCGAACAACCTGCTGGCGGCAATACTCGAAAGCCACATGTACTGGAAGAATCCGCTCGACATCGATCCGGCGACCATTTCCTGGCGCCGTGCCATCGACTTGAACGACCGGGCGCTGCGCGAAGTGGACCTCAAGCTCGGTCGCGGCGCCCGGCGCATCGGCGGTTTCGACATCACCGCGGCGTCGGAAGTGATGGCGATACTCTGTCTCGCCCAGGATCGGGCGGATCTCGAACGCCGTCTCGGCGACATCGTGGTCGCGCGCAACGGCAACGGCGAGCCGGTCGCGGCCCGCGATCTCGGCGTCGCTGGCGCGCTCGCGGCGTTGTTGACGGATGCGCTGCACCCGAACCTGGTGCAGAGCCTCGAAGGCAACCCGGCCTTCATCCACGGCGGCCCGTTCGCGAATATCGCCCACGGCTGCAACTCCGTGGTGGCCACCCGTACGGCGCTCGGTTTGTCCGATGTCGTGGTGACCGAAGCGGGTTTCGGCGCCGACCTCGGCGCGGAGAAGTTCCTCGACATCAAGTGCCGGCAATCCGGCCTGCGCCCCGACGCGGTGGTCCTGGTGTGCACGGTCCGCGCACTGAAGATGCATGGTGGAGTGGCCCAGACCGCCTTGGCGAACCCTGACCCCCAGGCCGTTCGGGCCGGTGCGCCGAATCTCGCAAGGCATATCGCCAACCTCAAGCGCTTCGGGCTCACGCCGGTGGTCGCGGTCAACCATTTCGCCTCCGACAGCAAGGAGGAATTGGCGACGGTGCAAGCGGTAGCGGAGGAGCATGGCGTGAAAGCCGTCCCCGCCACCCACTGGGCCGACGGCGGTGCCGGCGCGAAGGCGCTCGGGGAGGCCGTCATGGAGAGCCTCGGTCACGGCGCTAACGTCGAACTCCTCTATCCGGACGAAATGGCTCTCTCGGACAAGATCGACGCCGTCGCGACCCGGATCTACGGCGCGCGGGAGGTCGCCTTC
>JAPOYW010000555.1 GCA_026706425.1 Gammaproteobacteria bacterium | reverse complement strand
GGGACAACGGTCGCAAGGTCACCGCCCGCTTCTCGGGGAAGATGCGCAAGAACTACAGCCGCATCCTGACCGGTGATCGCGTCAAGGTGGAACTCACGCCATACGATCTGACCAAGGGCCGCATAACGTTCCGCGAGCGGTAGCGGCAGCCCTGTCGCGCTCGCCAGGGCGTGTGGTGGGCCGGTCGGAGACGCGGGCTCGCCGGGAGCGGGACGGCACAAGCCCGTCCGCTACGCTTTCGCGGTGCGTGGTTCAACGTCCAAGGCGAGGTCGCCATCCTCCTCGGTGATGTGGACGACTCCGCCCCCGTCCGACAGATCCCCGAACAGGATGTCCTCCGCGAGCCGGCGTTTGATCCTCTCCTGGATCAGCCGCTGCATGGGCCGCGCCCCCATTTTCTCGTCGTAGCCTTCCCGAGCTAGCCAATCCCGTGCGGACTCGTCGACATTCAACTCCACCTTCTTGTCGTCGAGTTGGCCCTGCAGCTCAGTCAGGAACTTGTCGACCACCGTCTTGATGACGGCCATCGGAAGGGCGTTGAACTGCATGATCGCATCGAGCCGGTTCCGGAATTCCGGCGTGAACATCTTCTTTAGGATTTCCAGCACATCCGTCGAATGGTCCTGCTCGCTGAAACCAATCGAAGCCCTGGACGCTTCCTGGGCCCCGGCATTCGTGGTCATGATCAAGACGACGTTCCGGAAGTCGGCCTTGCGTCCGTTGTTGTCGGTCAAGGTGCCGTGATCCATGATCTGGAGCAGCAGGTTGAAGACCTCGGGGTGAGCCTTCTCGACCTCGTCGAGCAGGACGACGCTGTGCGGATGCTTCACGACGGCCTCGGTCAGCAACCCGCCCTGATCGAATCCGACATAGCCCGGCGGTGCCCCGATCAGGCGCGACACGGTGTGCCGCTCCATGTACTCCGACATGTCGAATCGCAACAGTTCCACACCCATGATCTTGGCAAGCTGCCGGCACACCTCGGTCTTTCCGACGCCGGTGGGACCTGCGAACAGGAACGAACCGATCGGCTTGCCTTCCGTCTTGAGTCCGGCCCGGGAGAGCTTGATCGCCGAAGCCAGGGCCTCGATCGGCTCGTCCTGGCCGAATACGACCAGCTTCAACTTGGCGTCGAGATCGCGCAGCGCCTCCTTGTCGGATGTTGAAACCTGATTCGAGGGGATCCTCGCGATCTTCGCCACGACCTGTTCGATGTCCAGTGCGCCAACGGTCTTCTTGCGACGGCTCGGCGTCAGCAATTGCTGGGCCGCGCCGGCTTCGTCGATCACGTCGATGGCCTTGTCGGGCATGAAGCGGTCGGTGATGTAGCGTTCGGAAAGTTCCGCCGCGACCCGGAGTGCTCGATCGGTGTAGCGCAGCCGGTAGTGGGTCTCGAACCGGGACTTCAAGCCCTTGAGAATCAGGTACGTGTCATTGACATCCGGTTCAATGATGTCGATTTTCTGGAACCGTCGGGACAGGGCGCGATCCTTCTCGAATATGCCGCGGTACTCGTGATAGGTCGTGGAGCCCATGCAACGGATGTCCCCGGAGGCGAGGAGCGGCTTCAGCAGGTTCGAGGCATCCATGACGCCACCGGACGCGGCCCCCGCACCGATGATCGTGTGGATCTCGTCGATGAACAGGATCGCCCCCTCCTCCTTCTTGAGTTCAGCCAGCAGAACCTTGAACCGCTTCTCGAAGTCGCCACGGTACTTGGTGCCTGCCAGGAGCGCGCCGAGATCCAGCGCAAGCACGCGGCTCTGGGCAACCACCTCGGGGACTTCGTCATCGACGATTCGTTTGGCCAAGCCTTCGGCAATGGCCGTCTTGCCCACCCCGGATTCACCCACCAGGAGGGGATTGTTCTTCCGCCGTCTACAGAGGATCTGGATCACCCGCTCCACTTCGGCATCCCGTCCGACCAGCGGGTCGATCTTGCCCAACCTGGCGAGTTCGTTGAGATCGCTGGCGAAGTTCTTGAGGGCCGGCTGAGCGCCACCCTCGCCTTCCTCCTCCTGGGACTCCGGGTCCGCGCCCGCACCCTCGGCGGCCTTTTTCGATATCCCGTGGGCGACGTAGTTCAGCACATCCAGTCGGGCGATGGACTGCTCCTTCAAACAGTAGACGGCGTGGCTCTCCTGTTCGCCGACGATCGCGATGAGCATGTCCGCGCCGTTGACCGGTTGGTTGCCCCTGGAATTGACCAGGAAGATCGCGCGCTGGACCACGCGATCGAAACCGGCGGTTCGCCTCGGCGACTCCGCCTTGCGGCCCTGTTGCGCATGTGCGGCGGGGATCAACGGCGTATTTGCGTCGATGAAACCCTCGAGACTCTTGCGCAGCACTTCGATGTCTGCGCCGACGTTCTTCAGGACGTCTACGGCCACCTTGTCGTCCAGCAAGGCGAGCAGGAGGTGTTCGGGGGTCACGAACTCGTGACGTTTGTAGTACGCCTCCTGCATGACCTTGTTGATGGCCAGCTCCAATTCCTCGGTTAGCCGCACTGATCAGTCCTCGTTTGAGCGGGTGGAACGTCCGCCGGGCTCTTGTATGCGAGACGCGACCGCTTCGCGGTCGCCCCGAGAATTCGCTCCGCGAATTCTCCAACGCGCACGCCAGGGCGCGTCGGCGAGGCGGCGCTGACCGCCAGGCAACACAGGACGTATTTGTCTCATGGAAGGGGCAAGCCCCTCGCGCTCCCCCGCTGAAGGCTCTTCCATGCGAGGGGCAAGCCCCTCGCGCTCCCGGGCTGAAGGCTCTTCCATGCGAGGGGCAAGCCCCTCGCGCTCCCCGGCTGAAGGCTCTTCCATGCGAGGGGCAAGCCCCTCGCGCTCCCCCGCTGAAGGCTCCGCATAGCTCGGCATGTTTTCGGGGCTAGTCTGCATCGGATTGTTCGACTGCGGACTTCAACGGATAGTTGTTTTGCTGGGCGTAGTGGTTGACCTGTTCGGACTTCGTCTCGGCGATGTCACGCGGATAGATGCCGATGACCGCACTACCGGTGGTATGCACAAGCAGCATCAGCCGCTCGGCCTTGTCGAAGTCCATGTAGAAGAACTTCATTAGAACATGGACCACGAAATCCTGGGGCGTGTAGTGGTCGTTGAGGAGAATCACCTTGTACATCGGCGGGGGCTTGACCTGAGGGTCCGCCGGACGTTCCTCGACCACGATCGAGCCTTCCGTGTCCTCATCCGAATCAGCCGAAGCATTGGGTGCCGCAACGGCGTGGACAAGTGATGCCAGCCCGTGTTGATTTGCGTTCGCCTGTGGCATGCCGTGGCTCTCAATCTCGAACGTCTACGTGCGACCGGTAATCTGGACAGCAAGGTCGCAATCATAGCGCAGATCACCTCGACGGTCAGAAACGGGGTGCAGGCGAAGACTGCATGCTCCCTGCCCGACGGCGACTCCCCGCAATTTTCAAACTGACACCCCGGGCGTCCTTGACAGACCCCTAGCGGAAGGTGGAAATTGCGGGATCGGGCCGAGGGAATGCTTTACGTCGGACGCGCCTGTCTCGGCCAAGCACCCAGGTCCTGAGGAGGGTACGCCAGAAATGACGACTGGCAAGGTCAAGTGGTTCAATAACGCGAAAGGATACGGATTCGTACTGGCCGAGTGCGCCGACGAGGACCTCTTCGTGCACTACTCGTCCATCGAGATGACCGGCTATCGAACCCTGCGCGCTGGACAGGAGGTGTCATTCGACATCCAACAGGGCCCCAAGGGTCTGCATGGGGTAAACGTGCGCCCCCTCGACGCCATAGGGGAGGAGCCCTCAGCCGGGGAGCGCGAGGGGCTTGCCCCTCGCACGAAAGAGCCCTCAGCCGGGGAGCGCGAGGGGCTTGCCCCCCGCCTGGAGTCCGACGAAGGGTCCGACACCGAGGATGGTCACGGGGACTTCTAGTCGTCCTTCAATTCCGGGCAGAAGTCCTTTTCTACCGCCTACATGTGGCCGACGACGGCGTCGCCGAAAGCCGAGCAACTGACGAGCGTCGCGCCGGTCATTAGTCGTTCGAAGTCGTACGTCACCGTCTTTTCGCCGATTGCCCCTTCCATGCCCCTGACTATCCGATCAGCAGCCTCTCGCCAACCGAGATGACGCAACATCATTTCCGCCGAGAGGATCAGCGAGCCCGGGTTGACCTTGTCCTGCCCGGTGTATTTGGGTGCGGTCCCGTGGGTCGCTTCGAACAAGGCCACCGCATCGCCGATGTTGGCGCCGGGGGCGATGCCGATGCCGCCCACCTGCGCCGCCAGCGCGTCCGATAGGTAGTCCCCGTTCAGGTTCATCGTCGCGATCACATCGTATTCGTCGGGACGGGTCAGGATCTGCTGCAACATCGCGTCGGCGATCATGTCCTTGATCACGATCGTCTTGCCCGTGTTCGGATTGACGAGTTCATGCCAAGGCCCGCCGTCCAGGGGTGTCGCGCCGAACTCCTCGGCCGCCAGTTCGTAGCCCCAATCCTTGAAGGCTCCTTCGGTGAATTTCATGATGTTGCCCTTGTGCACGAAGGTCACCGAGTCGCGGTCCTCCGCGATGGCGTACTCGATGGCCTTGCGCACCAGGCGGCGCGTACCTTCCACCGACACGGGCTTGATGCCGATCCCGCAATTGGCGGGAAAGCGGATCTTGTCGACACCCATCTCGCCCTGGAGGAAGGCAATCAGGCGATCCGCATCGGCCGTGCCGGCTTCCCACTCGACGCCCGCGTAGATGTCTTCGGTGTTCTCCCTGAAGATCACCATGTCGGTCTTCTGCGGGGCAATCACGGGACTCGGGACGCCGTTTAGCCAGCGAACCGGCCGCTGGCAGACATAGAGGTCGAGAAGCTGACGCAGTGCGACATTGAGGGAACGGATTCCGCCACCCACCGGTGTGGTCATCGGGCCCTTGATGCCGACAGCAAAATCACGCAGGGCAGTCAGGGTCTCCTCCGGCAGCCACTCGTCGGCACCGTAGACCTTGAGCGACTTCTCGCCGGCGTAGATCTCCATCCACGCAATGGTCCGTGAGCCGTCGTAGGCATTCTCGACGGCCGCGTCGACGACCTTGCGCATGACCGGCGTGATGTCGATGCCGATGCCGTCGCCTTCGATGAACGGGATGATCGGATGATCGGGTACGTTGAGGCTTCCGTCCTCCGAGACCGTGATCCTCTCGCCAGTCTCTGGCACCTCGACGTGAACGTAGCCCATGCGGAACCGCCCTTTGCGAACAGGAAAAGCGCGGCATTGTACATCAGCGGCGCGTCAACCTCGCTCGCCCGCCCCGCTCAGCCC
>JAPOYW010000203.1 GCA_026706425.1 Gammaproteobacteria bacterium | reverse complement strand
ATCGAGTCCGGTGCGGGGGTGGCCGCGGGATACGACGACAACGCCTATCGGTCGGCGGATACCGCGATCGAGACCGATCCCCAGGCGCTGGTGCGGTCGGCGGACATCCTTCTCACGGTCAATCCGCCCGCCAACCGGGATGGACGCGCGGAGCTCGACTGGATCAGTCCCTCCACGATCGTCGTGGGGTCGCTGATGCCGCTGCGGAATCCACGGCAAATGGACGCCCTCGCCAAGCGCGGAGCCACCGCCTTCTCCACCGACTCGATCCCGCGCACGACGCGCGCCCAGGCGATGGACACGCTGTCGTCCATGAGCAGCATCAGCGGCTACAAGGGCGTGCTGCTCGCCGCCGTGGCGCTTCCCAAGTACCTGCCGATGCTGAGTTCCGCAGCCGGCACCGTGTTTCCCGCAAAGGTGTTCGTCATCGGCGCGGCGGTGGCCGGCCTCCAGGCGCTGGCAACCGCCAAGCGACTCGGTGCGACGGTGTCGGCGACCGACGTGCGCCCCGAAGTCCAGGAGCAGATCGAGAGCGTCGGGGCGAGGTACGTTGGCGTCGAGTTAGAGAAAGACGCCTCGGCCGGTGGCGGCTATGCCGGAGAACTCAGCGAAGAGGACCGTGAGCGTCAGCGCGAAATGCTCCTCGATGAGTTGGCGAAGTCGGACGTTGTGATCACTACCGCATTGATCGGAGGTGTCTTTGCGCCGAAGATCATCACCGCGGAGATGGTCCAGTCGATGCGTCCCGGCTCGATCATCGTCGATCTCGCTGCCGACGGCGGCGGCAATTGCGAGCTGTCCGTACCCGGCGAAGACGTCGAGGTCCGGGGAGTGCGCGTCATGGCCCCCCTGAACCTGCCGGCGACGATGCCCGAACACGCCAGCCTGCTGTTCTCTAGGAATCTGACGAACTTCGTCGAGGCGTTCTCGACGGAGGGGGAATTCGAGGTCGACGCCGATGACGAGATCCAAGCCGGGTGCCTCATCACCAAGAATGCCGAAGTGGTGCACGAGCGGACCCGCGATGCCATGAACGCATTGGTGAACGAGGCCACGTCATGAATCGCCGTCGGTACCTGCCCCGGTGGGCGGTCACGGTCCTTTCCGTGGCCATCGGCGTGGCGGGAATCGCCCTGGTCGCCCAGTCCGACTCCGCACCCGTCGCCCAGGCATCCCCGTCCCAAGGCAACGCAGCAGGCGATGTCGACTACTGGCCGATGGTGTTCGTCTTCCTGCTGTCCACGTTCATCGGTCTCGGCGTCATCCGGCGTGTGTCGCGGCTGCTTCATACGCCGTTGATGTCCCTCACCAACGCGATCTCGGCGATCGCCGTCGTGGGGGCGATTCTCGTCGCCGGGCCCGATGTTCCGCCGACGATCCGACTGCTCGGCGGCATTGCACTGTTTGCCTCGGTCACCAACATCGTCAGCGGGTTCCTCATCACCGACCGCATGTTGAAGATGTTCAAAAGGGACGAACCATCATGAGCGCGGGATGGGTCGAACTGTTCTACCTCGTGGCGACGGCGCTGTTCATCTTCTCGCTGCACTGGATGAACGATCCCAAGACCGCGCGCCGGGGCGTCGGGGCCGGCGCCCTGGCCATGCTGCTCGGCGTGGCCGCCACCTGGGCGCAGCCATTCGTCGTCAACCACGGCTGGATGGTCCTAGCGGTCGTTGCAGGCATCGCGGTCGGCTATCCGCTGTCACGGGTCGCACTCACGGCGGCACCGCAGCGAACTGCGCTGTCACACGCCTTCGGTGGCCTAGCCGCCGCGCTCGTGGGCACTGCCAAGTACTACCTGTGGCTCGGCGAGGGTCCGGAGGAGCTGACCACGTTCCGGATGGTCGCGATCATCGCGGAGGTGATTCTCGGCTGCATCACCTTCACCGGCAGCCTGTTCGCCGCCGGAAAGCTCCAGGCACTCAAGTGGGTGCCCCAGCGGGCGGTGACCTATCCCTTGCAGAACGTGTTCAACATCGCCCTGCTGCTTGTCGCCGTTGCGATAGGCACGTGGCTTGCGCTCAATCCGGCCGCACCGGCGGCAGCGCTGTTGTTCCCCGTGGTGATTGTGATCGCCTTGATGTTCGGCATCCTGCTGATCATCCCCATCGGCGGGGCCGACATGCCGACGGTCATCGCCATACTCAACTCCTATGCCGGCCTCGCGGCGGTGGCGATGGGATTCGTGCTCGAGAACAACCTGCTCATCACGGCGGGCGCGCTCGACGGGTCAAGCGGCTTGATCCTCTCGATCATCATGTGCAAGGCGATGAACCGATCGTATCTGAACGTGCTGTTCGGTGCCTTCGGGTCCGTTCCGCAGACGGCGCCCGAGGGTGCCGAGCAAGGGGAGTACAAGGCCGATTCCCCGCAGAGCGCCGCCCAGATCATGGAGCAGGCCACCAACGTCGTGATCATCCCCGGATACGGCATGGCGGTGGCGCAGGCGCAGCACCGCGTCCGCGAACTCTATGACCACCTGAAGAAACGAGGCATCACGGTCCACTTCGCGATTCATCCGGTGGCGGGACGGATGCCCGGGCACATGAACGTGCTGCTCGCCGAGGCGGACGTGCCCTACACCGACCTAGTCGAGATGGACGACGTCAACCGCGACATGCCGCAGTGCGATGTCGCGCTGGTGATCGGTGCCAACGACGTCGTCAATCCGGCGGCCAAGGAGGACGAGTCGAGCCCGATCTACGGAATGCCCATCATCGAAGCGAGCAAGGCGCGAACCGTCTTCGCCATCAAGCGGTCGAAGAACCCCGGCTTCGCCGGTATCGACAATGCACTCTACTTCGACGAGAAGACCTGGATGCTGTTCGGCGACGCCAAGCACGTCGTCGGCGAACTAATCAAGGAACTCTCCGGGGAGTCCGCGATTCACTGACGCCGTTCGCGGCCTTGCAGCGGGCCGCTCCCCGGCTGCAGGCGGCAGAACCCGACGGGACGGGACAACACCGCCAGACGGCTCGAACGCGCCGCAAGCGCGCACCCCGCTACCTGCCCAACAGACCCACCGGGCGTCGTCTCAGTCCGGGACCGCGAAAGGCGACCTTGGGGCGATGCGCGGTCGTCCATGTCGACCGTGCGGCGATGCTCTGCAGCCCCCCTGTGTGGCGCGTCAGCCAGGGTCTTCACCTTCGCCCGGTGTGTGCCTCGCCCGTCGCAGCAGGTCGTTGTATTCGCGAATCCGGGCATCCAGCTCGGCAATCGCCAGTCTGTCTTGGCGAAACCGACATCACCAATATCGACGCCCGTGACTAGGGCAAGACCCAGGGGCGGGTTGTAGCGCGCATGCAGGACGACGGGATGGTGCCGGCCGACGACAAACGGGTGTTCGAACGGGCCGACCACGAAGGCACCGGTAGCATCGCCGGATCGCCCACGCCCTGGCTGCTCACCCACAAGGTGCAGATTCCGGAGCTCGTCGCCGGCTATGTCAGCCGACCGGAACTGGAGAAACGGTGTTCGCCGCTGGACCGCCAGCTGACGATGTTGCAGGCCCCGGGCGGCTTCGGCAAAACCGCGCTGCTCGCGCACTGTTGCAGTCGCCTGCGGGACCATGGCGGCACGGTCGCCTGGCTTGCGGTGGACGAAGAGGACGGCCCCGTCGCCTTGGCAACCTACCTGGCGCTCGCTTTCGAGCAGGCGGGCATCACCACGTTCGACGCCGCCGGCCAGTCGGTCGATGCCTTCACTCGGGGGAGGGAATCCGACACGCAAGCCGCGTACCGAATCAATTTGCTGATCCATGCGATCGAGCGGCACGGGCAACCCTGTCTGCTTGCCTTGGACGAACTCGAACGGCTGCGCAATACGCAAGCGGTCGCCGTGTTGAACACGCTGCTTAGTCAATCTCCGGACAACCTGCGGTTTGCGATGGCGTTCCGGGAACGTCCGCCGGGCCTCGACATCGCCATGTTCCTCCTCGAAGGGCGCGGCGCAACCATTACCGCCGAGGAACTCCGGTTCTCGTTGCCCGATATCGCGCGATTCTTCGAGACCGAGCTTTCGCGTCGGGAACTCGCATCCGTGGCGACAAGCTCGGCAGGATGGCCGATTGCGCTCAGGATCTACCGCAACGCCGCGCAGGCGGGCGCCCCGCTAGACGACCCCGTGGGTGCAAAAGAGACGGTCGCTGCCTGGATCGAGTCACGGCTCTGGCGCGGTCTTCCGGCCGACGACCGGGAATTCATGCTGGATGTGTCCTTGTTCGACTGGATCGATGCAGAGCTGATCGACGAGGCGACCGGCCAACGGCATTCGCGCCGCCGAATCGAGTCGATGGCATCTCTTGCCGGTCTGTTGCAGACCACCGGCAGCGGCCAGCCGACTATGAAGTTGCATCCCCTGATTCGGGAATACTGCGCAAACAGGCTGTTTCGCGAAAACCCCTCCCGGTTTCGGTCCATTCACGCGGGCATCGCACGAGGGCTTGCGCGCCGGGGCCACGTCGAGGATGCCCTGCGCCATAGCGCCGAAGCCGGCGATGTGCAACTGACCGGGAGAATCGCCACCGACGCGGGCGGAATCCACCTTCGCGGCATACGCGGATTTCGGACTACCTCCGACCGCTGGCGCGGGAAAGAGGGCTGACGGCGCCATTGCTGGATGCCGTCGTCAATTCGCGGGCTGCCCCGCCGGGCATCGACACGGCCATCGAAGTGCGCAACGCGTTGGCGGCGCCCGGGCGGCCGACACCGAATCAGTCGGAGCCGGTGCTGAATCAGGGGGAAGTCGAGGTGCTGCAACGTCTTGAATCTCAATCGGACAAGATGATCGCGAAGGAACTCAACCTCAGCTACGACGGCGTTCGCTACCGGGTACGAAGAATCTTCGCGAAACTCGGGGCACGCGGGAGGTTCGATGCGGTGCACCGCGCCCGCGCCCAAGGTCTCATCCCCGCCGAAGGTGCAGAGGCCTTTCTGAATCGCTAGATGGCAGGTGTCAACGGTGGGCCGCCGGTTTCGGCATTGAGGAACGACAGGAATAGGCCCGGCAGCGTAATATCGGGGCAACAACGGCTGGCAGGGGAGTTGCGCAAACCACCATGTCGCAGTCAGTCCCGCTCGGAGGCCCGTATCCGGCAGACCGGATCCCGAGGCACGGCTTGCGGCGGTCGGTCGCCGTTGCATTGCTAGCAATCCTCGTAGCGTGCGCGTCGACGGAACCGGGGGTTCGGAAAGGCGAACCCCCGCCCGCCGCCGACGCGGACGCCGATGCTCGCGTCTCCCGGCTACGCCAGTTGGCGGCACAGGGCGACCCGTCGGCGCAATACGCCCTTGG
>JAPOYW010000499.1 GCA_026706425.1 Gammaproteobacteria bacterium | reverse complement strand
GGACGCACTACCACACGGTCAGGCGGTCCACGTACTGGAACTACTACAAGGACGAGGCGTCGAACGCCCACGTGTCCGGCGGCGACTCCGCCCCCTTCGACCGACCGTTCCACCTGCTCTTGAATCTCGCGGTGGGGGGCAATCTGCCGGGCGCGCCCGCATCGGGTGCGCTGCCGGGCGAACTTCTGGTCGACTACGTACGCGTTTACGAATGCAACCTCGATACGGCCACCGGCGTCGGCTGCGACGGCTTCGCGGACTACACCTCCCCTTCCATCACCCCTCCGTTGCCGGAAGGCGTCTACCGGGCGGTCTACGATCTCTACATAGACTCGGTGGGACCGCTCCAGTTTCCAGACACGGAAGACGCGGTGACCCTAGACTTCGGCGTCTACGACGCCGGCGGCGCCTTCGTATTGACGGAAGTCGATTCCGGCAGCGACCGCGGGATGGTGATCGACGTCAATACCTCGGGCGGCGGCAACTTCTCGATTTTCCCCTCGAACCTGGAACGACAAACGCTGTTCGGCATGGGCAATGCCTCCGATCCCGGAAACTACGCCGGCGAGCTGCAGTTCGATCTCTACGTGTACGGGGACGAGACCGACGCCGACAGCAGCCTGCAGGTCAAGATCGACAGCGGATTCCCGGATCTGGGGTTTGTCGACATACCCGTCTCGACACTGACCAAGGACGAATGGACGACCGTCACCGTCCAGATCAGCGACATCGCCCACAACCCGGGACACTTCGGGGGTGGGCCCGTCGACCTCGGCCGGGTACTCAGTCTGTTCGTGCTCGAACCCACGAGCTCCGCGCACCTGCGAGTCGACGACATCCGCCTCATCTGTGCCCATGTCGGTCAGGGCGACTGCGGTATCACGCCCCCCGCCCCACCGCCACCGCCGACGGGCGAACCGCAACCGGTCTACATCGAT
Source organism: Gammaproteobacteria bacterium (assembly GCA_026706425.1). GTDB lineage: Bacteria > Pseudomonadota > Gammaproteobacteria > Pseudomonadales > Azotimanducaceae > VXYL01. The sequence continues at coordinate 4,424 of JAPOYW010000499.1, read as the reverse complement.
GCCGTGGATCCGATCTGGGACGCGGGCATCAACGGTGCCGACTCCGGGTCGGGATGGGCCAACTACACCGACGGCGCAAACCCGGCGAACAAGGTGCAATGGAGCGAGATCGCAGCAGACGACCCGGCACGCGGGCAGATTCTCGAGGTCACCTTCTCCGACAGCGAGGCCTTCGGAGTCTGGTTCATCCAATCCAGCATGGGCATTGACCTGAGCGCCTACGCACCCGGCAAGGTGAGTTTCGACATCAAAGTCGACGACTACGGCGCCAACGAGGACGGCATGACCATGAAGATCGACTGCGTCTTTCCCTGCACCAGCGGCGACCAGCGCATCGGCAAGGCGGGCGACGGTGCTTGGGAGACGGTCGAGATCCCGGTCGCGCAGTTGCTGGGCGGTGGTTTGAACCTGAGTACCGTCAATACCGGGATCGTGGTCTTCCCCACGGTCCAGAGCAGTGCGTTGACCTTCCAGCTCGACAATGTCCAGTGGCTTCCCGGCGATGCGCCGGGTACCGCCGGCGCCGTCGTTCTCTACGACGAGGCAGTCGCGGAAGGCTGGTTCCTCTGGGACTGCTGCGGTGGCGCCACCTTCGGGGAGGTGGTGGACGACGCCGACCACGGCAACGTCGTCGAACTGGCCTTCGGCGCCACCGGCACCGTAACCGGATTCCAGGCAGAGGAAGGGGTCGATGTCAGTGCCCTGGCATCCGGCACCCTCGAGTTCGACTTCAAGGAGGTGAGTCCGCCTCCGGAAGGCTCGGTATGGCGCCTGAAGCTCGAGAGCAGCAACGCGGCAACGTTTGTCGAGGTGCTACTCACGGCCGCGGGGAACCCCGAGCCCGGCGAGGAGTGGCAGCACTACCGCTTCACGCTGAGCGGGGACCTGGCGGGGCTCGATCTCAGCGATGTCAAGCTCGTGATGATCTTCCCGGACTGGGCCAACGCCGATGGTGCGGTCGGCCGCATCGACAACGTCCGGTTTGTTCCGGCCGGCGGACCGGTGGAACTCTACGCCGATGCGCCGGCGGAGGGCTGGTTCCTTTGGGACTGCTGCGGTGCCGCCGCCTTCGGCGAGGTGACGGACGACGAGGACCACGGAAACGTGATCGAGTTGTCATTCGGCGCGGGCGGCACGGTCACGGGTCTGCAGGCGACCGCCGGTGTCGATGCCAGCGCGACGGCGGGCGGCACTCTTGAATTCGACTTCAAGGAAGTCTCCCCCCCGCCGGACGGTTCCCAGTGGCACGTCAAACTGGAAAGCGGCGGTGCCGCTACCGCCGTGGACATCCTCATGACCGCCGGCGGGAATCCGGCGCCAAGCGACTACTGGCAAGCCTACAGCTTCGACCTCGACGTCGAGTTCGCGGCCCTGGATCTTTCAGACCTCAAATTGGTGCTGTTCTTCCCGGACTGGGAGAACGCCGACGGCGCCGTGGCGCGCATCGACAACGTGCGCCTGGTGCCGCCGCAATAGCCGTCGGAAGGAGCGAAACATGAACCACGCAATCCACAGAACGGCACAACGTACCTTCGTGATGCTGGCCTCCCTTGCCGCGACTGCGGCGCTGCCGGTCGTCGGGCAGGAGACCGAGGAAGAGCGCGAAGACCAAGCGGGCGGGTATGTCGAGGAAGTCGTTGTCACCGTAGAGCGACGCGAACAAAACCTCCAGGACCTCGGCGTCACGGCCTACAGCTTCGAAGGCGACGACCTCAAGATGCAGGGCGTCCAGGACGTCACCGACCTGAGCGAACTCGCGCCCGGCCTCGAAATCGGCAACAAGGGCGGCAACGTGGAAGTCTGGATCCGCGGCGTCGGCTCCTCCAACAACACGGAACTGGGCGACCCGGCGGCGGCGACCCACCTGGACGGGGTCTACCTGCCGCGCACCGCTGGAATCGGCTCGGCGTTCTTCGACATCGGCCGGGTCGAGGTCAACGTGGGCCCCCAGGGGACGCTGCGCGGACGCAACGCGACCGCCGGTTCCGTCAACATCATTCCCTGGCGACCGGGCATCGGTCGCAAGGAACTGGCCCTCGAGGTGGAGACCGGCGACTACGAGCAGCGGGTCTATCGGGGCGTCGTCAACCTGCCTCTGGGCGACAGCGCCGCCGTGCGTCTTGCGGGCTATTCGCTGCAGCACGACTCCTACTACAACGATGTCGGTCCGCTCGACCTGGATACCGCCGAGGCCGCGGACAACCTAGGCTTCAGGCTGCAGTTGCTGGTCGACGTGAACGACCGTTTGAGCGTGCTGCTCGCCTACGACAACGTGCACGAACAGGGAACCGGCTGGACCGGGACCAACTACGCCAACCCCCTCGGCAACGGGATCGATCCCGGCGACATCGAAGACCCCCGGGACGTATACGCCCGCGCCTTCACCCCCATCCTCGACACCACGCATTGGGGCGCAAAGGTCGAAGTCACTTACGACTTCGAATGGGGAACCCTGGAATACACCGCAAGCCGACGAGACCTGCTCTACGACTACGATGCCGCGACGCCGCTGTCGCCGGATTGGGCCGGCGTCGCCGACGAACTGCAGCCCGTGGACGAGGTGTTCGACAACTGGTCCCGGTTCCAGTTCATCACCGACAGCGTCTCGGACGTGCAGGAACTGCGCTTCTTCGGCGACACCGGACCCTGGACGTGGACTGCGGGGTTGTTCTGGTTCGAGGAGGATCAGTATACGTTTCTCGGCTCGGCGGGCGACCGGGGGCTGTTCTTCCAGGGAAACGAGTTCAACCAGCCGAACACGGACGGGAGTTCGACGTCGATCTACAGCGACGTGACCTACCACTTGACCGATCTGACCCGATTGACGTTCGGGCTTCGGTTCACGGCAGAGGAGAAATCCCGGATCGGCGTGAACGCGCGCTACGCGTTCGCCCTCGGCGGGCGCAACTTCTCCTGCTGCGGCGGCGTACGACTCGGCACGGAGGGTTTCCGCTTCGCGGCCCGCGACCGCACGATCTACAACCCGGACCAGGACAACGACGGCAACGTATCCGACGAGGAATACCTGGCGTTCTACTTCGACGGCATCGCCCAGTTCGGCACCCGGGACAACGTCGAGGCCACTTTCGCCAAGGGGACCTATGGCGGCGGCGCGGCCCAGGAGGACAAGGTGCCCTGCGTCGACACCCTGAACCAGGACGACTTCTACTGCCCGCCGGACGGCCTCTACAGCTTTGTCGCGATCATCAACCCGAACACCTCCATTACGCAGCAGTTCGGCGAGATGGAGAACGACTTCGTGGACTGGCGGATGCGCGTCGAGCGCGACGTCGCCGGGGCGCTCGGCTACTTCATGATCTCCACCGGCCACAAGTCCGGGGGCTTCAACGACACCTTCAGCGGCGACACCGGCTTGCCGGTTGCGCCGACCTACGACGAGGAGCAGGTGGTCGTCTACGAGGCCGGTTGGAAGAACGACTTCGATCTCGGGGACATTCCGACCCGGTTCAACGCCTCCGGGTTCTACTACGACTACACCGACCAGGTGTTCACGTCGCTGTTGTCCGTGGAGCAGGCCCTCGACTTCACCGTCGGCGGCACGACCCTCGTCGATCCGACGGAGACCGGCGCGGGTTCGCTCGTCGTGTCGTTCAGCTACAACGCCGCCGACTCCAACATCTACGGCATCCAACTCGACGGCGGCTTCCAGCTGCCCCGCGGGTTCAACTTCAGCTGGAAGGCGCTGTGGCTCGAAGCGAGCATCGCCAAGGCGCTGCCGATCCAGGACTTCCGCTTCCAGGCCGACGTGGCACCGGAGGAGGCCGTGTTCCGCTCCATCGACGGGCGTCGGCTGCCGCACACGCCCAAGTTCCAGTTGAACGGCTCGCTCTCCCAGGCGATCGGCACGAAGTGGGGAATCATCGACTACGTGGTCTCGATCGGTTGGCGCGACGACCAGTTCCGCACCATCTTCAACAGCATCGATTTCCTGCAGCCCGACAACCCGAGGTTGCGCTTGAACGACAAGGTCGAAGGCTTCGTCTCGATCGATGCAGGCGTCGGCTTCTCGCACAACAACGGGCGGCTTCGCGTCGAAGGGTTCATGAGCAACGTCACCGGCGACGTGCACGAAGCCGCGCAGATCATCACGCAGTTCGACAACACCCGGTTCTTCACCCGGCCGCGGCTTGCCGGTGTACGCGCGAGTTACCGGTTCGGCGACCTGTAGGCCGCCATGGAACGCGGGAACGCCACCGCGGGTCGCCGCGGTGCGACCATTCGGGAAGTCGCCCAACGCGCGGGGGTCTCCATCAAGACCGTCTCGCGGGTCGTCAACAACGAGCCCAACGTGCGTGCCGAGACCCGGGAACGCGTCCTGGAGGCGGTGTCGGACCTCGACTACGAACCGTTGCCCGCCGCGCGCGGCCTTGCCGGGCGGCGCACCTTCTCCATCGGTCTCCTGT
>JAPOYW010000658.1 GCA_026706425.1 Gammaproteobacteria bacterium | reverse complement strand
AGGCCCTCTGCTTCTCGGCAGGAATAGCCACACCGGTGGTGGTTTGTTCCATGCCGTTCACCGGCGCAGGAGCCAACTTAGTGAGCAAGAAGGCCGACACTGACACAACCTCTGCGAGGACTGGTGCATGCCAACTCACGCCTTCCACCGCTCTCCTCAACAAGAGGCTCGGCAAGTCACCTAGACCCCGCATGTTGACGCGAAGGGAGATCGAGTTGCTGAGGCGGAGTGCGTACGAGATCGTCCAAGCGATTCGCGATGCGCGCAATAAAGAGAGCGACGCGTCGGGCGAACGGGACGCTCGCTAGCCCGCCGAGTTGGCCATAGCTCTTAGCGGTCGGAGTCGAGCTGCGCGACGATGATGAGTCCGAAATAACCCCGTTGTCGGCCCCTACGGTCAGATGGCTTGTGACCCCCAGCGATGCATCAGATGGACGACGACAGAGTTCCCCAGGTAACCCCTGATGCCTTACCCGTTTTCCTGCTAGCGCTGGCAAGAGCGATTCGCGAGTGTCAGACCACGCCCGCGTCGAGCATCGGGATACGGGACCTCATCGACGCACACTTGGACGACCTACTATTGACCATGGGACTGGACTCGTTCGACCGGTGGTCGGTCGTTGAACTGCAAGAGATGCTTGACGGCATGATCCGAGCCAACATCTTCTCGGGGGTCGGCGCGGAGCATCTCAAGGGCTGGCGGGAAATCCTCTGGCCGTGGGAGGAAGAACCCATTCCCGGGGACCCCGGCGGCGATCAATAGGGCACCCCACGACCGCAACCCACGGTCCATGACCGCGATCTGTTGCCGCGACTGTTCCGATCGCGTGGCCAGCGACCTTCCTCGAATACGGACAGGCGCAACCAAGCTGGTGACGCGAAGCACCAGCTCGGAGTCGGAGAGAGGCGCGCCGCCGAAACACGAGCTCCGTACCGGCGTACAATCCCATCCACCCGCCGACGCTTGTGAGGGGAACACGGGAATGACCTCAGCGACCGCTTGGCAGTCGGATTACGGCGCCCACGAGGCGGCGATGGTCGCCTATCGCGAAGCCGGCACGGCCCGGGCAAAAACCCTCGATAACCGCGGCCCGATCCGCTACGAGGCGGACGGCGCGTTGCACAAGGACATCGTCGAGTCCTATTGGCGGCATGGCTTCTACGTGTTCGAAGGTGTTATCGGCAAAGATGAATTGGCCGACATCGAACGCGATGTGCTAGCAATCCTCGACCGGGCACCGACCGAGCCGCGCGGCAAGCTCGACCGGCTTGGACGCCCTGCTCTAGGCGCCGACGGCAAGGGCGGTGGCATGGCCATGGTGCGGCCGCTGTCCGACCCCATCGGCGGTACCGCAGGCAACAACGGTCGACATCCGGCCAAGATGATCGAACCTACCGTGCCGGAAGGCGCACCGGAGTGGGTGCTGCAGGTCGTCGGCGGTTCGCTGCAATTCTCCGACGCCGCGCTGCGGCTTTACGCGCATCCCGACCTGCTTCGCGTGGCGGAGACCATGAACGGCCCCGACTTCTCGCCCTTCAACGAGGTGATCTGGATCAAGCACCCGCGCCTCGGCGGCAGCGTCGCCTGGCATCAGGATGGCACCACCCACTGGGAGACGCCGAAGTTCCACCGGGGTAGCCACGGCTTCAACTTCATGGCGCAGCTCTACGGCTGCGACGCGGCCAACGGGCTGTGGGTGGTGCCCGGCTCGCATTTGGCCAAGGCGGACATCAAGGGCTGGTGTACGGTGGCCGGCTCGGACCGATTGCCGGATGCGGTGCCTCTGCTGTGCGCACCCGGCGACGTCGCCATCACCAACCGCCAAGCGGTTCACGGCTCGTTCGCTAACACCAGCGATGCCTGCCGCGTCACCCTCAACTTCGGCTTCCATCCGCGCGCGAGCGTGGTCGGCGTCCGGGGCAACGGCATTCACGCCCCTGGGAGCGACAAGATCATCTACGACGAGGATCGCGTCCGCCGCCGCTCGCGGGTGCTGGGTCTGGCGATCGAGGCGCGCAGGTTACGCTTCCCGAACGAGATTCCCTACGAATACCAACCGTTCGCCGGGCAGACGTTCGAGTGGAACGACGCGGCAAGAGAGAGCCTGCGCGGCTACAACATGCTGGACCTCGGCATCTGACTCGGCGAGCGGGCCCGACACGTCATTTCACAACCGACGAGCCGATGGCGGGACGGGCCCGAGGGGAGCGGATCGGGGTTGAGACGTCTACCCGGCACCCGGAACTGCCCACCACGCTTCCGAGCCATAGACTTGCGGGTCCCGCCTGGAAGATCGGCGGGACCCTCGGTTTCGGCGCGAGCTATCGTCTCAGGCTAGCTTCCTTGGTTCCGGTCACAGCGTTCGAACGGGTGTACCTTAGGGGTTGACGCCATCTGATCGTCTCGGAGCCAGCCGACATGCCGCAACGTGCCCGACGACCGACCGCAGAACCATCTCGCGAGCACTCTCCCGAACCCCGCCGGGTAGAACGGCGCGAGGACGAGAGGCTGCTGATCCCGGCACGAATGCTAAACGAGTTCGTCTACTGCCCCCGGCTCGCCTATCTCGAGTGGGTTCAGAAGGAGTGGGAGAGTTCATCGGACACGGTCGAAGGTCGCCACGTGCATCGTCGGGTCGACGCACGCTCGGGAACCCTCCCGGAACCCGACGATGACGTGGAGGATCTCAAGATCGCGCGATCCGTCGAGTTGTCCTCGCAAGAGCTCGACCTAGTGGCGAAGATCGATCTCGTCGAGATCGAGAACGGCGAGGTCCGCCCCGTGGACTACAAGCGGGGCAAGCGGCCACATGTGCCACGTCAAGCGTACGACCCCGAAAGAGTGCAGCTGTGCGCCCAAGGGTTGCTACTCGAAGAGCATGGCTACGTCTGCCATGAGGGAATCCTATATTTCGCGGGATCGCGCGAACGGGTGCGGGTCAAGTTCGACGAGGAGTTGCGCACGCTCACGCTCGATTCGCTCAAGAAACTGCGCAGGGTCGTCGACATGGAACACCTTCCGCCGCCCTTGGAGGACAGTCCGAAATGCCCACGTTGTTCCCTCGTTGGAATCTGCCTCCCCGACGAGACAAATCTGCTCAGGTTGGATGCGCAAGCAGTCCGACCTATAAGCGTCAAACACACCCGCGCCCTCCCGGTCTACGTGCAGTCGTTTCGGGGCAAAGTCGCCAAGGAAGGACAGCGCCTGGCGATTACGAAGGACGACGGTGACACGACGTACGCCCGCCTGGCGGAGATATCCCAATTGGTCGTGATGGGGAACGTCTATGTGACCACACCGACATTGCACGAGTTGATGCGCAGGAACATACCCATCACTTGGCAATCGCACGGCGGGTGGTTCCTCGGGCACACGGTTGGTACGGGTCATGCGAACGTGGAGCTGCGGACCGCCCAGTATCGAGGATCGTTCGATGAGTCGGTTTGCCTCAAGCTGGCCCGGGGCTGGGTCCAGGCGAAGATACGCAATTCCAGGACGTTGCTGCGAAGGAATCGTCGTTCCAAAGACGAGTCCGACGACGTGCTTGTGGACCTGAAACGGCTTGCCGATCGCGCGGGCCGCACGCGGGATCTGAGCACCCTACTGGGGATCGAGGGGGCTGCGGCGGCACGATATTTCGGCGAATTCAATGGCTTGTTGCGGAATAGCCGCGATGAGAATCTATTCGACATGAACAAACGCAATCGCCGGCCACCAACCGATCCTGTTAACGCGCTGTTGTCCTTCGGTTATGCGATGTTGACCCGCACGTTCGTCACGGTTCTCTCAGCGACGGGCTTCGATCCGTATCGCGGCTTCTATCACCAACCGAGGTTCGGACGCCCGGCGCTTGCACTCGACATGATGGAGCCATTTCGACCGTTGATCGTGGACTCCGCCGTCATCACGGCGATCAACAACGGCGAGATACGGCCCACGGATTTCGTGCGTTCGCCGATCGGCGTGGCGCTGACGGACACGGGACGCAAACGATTCATCGGCACCTTGGAGCGGCGGCTCGGCCATGAGGTTACGCATCCGATCTTCGGCTATCGGGTCGAATACCGGCGGCTCTTGGAGATACAGTGTCGCCTACTCGGGAGATACCTGACCGGAGAGATCCCGAAGTACCCGGACTTCGTAACCCGTTGAGCGTGGACAACAGCGGACGGAACTATGGTGACTGCGGACGAAAGGCTCTACTTCGTTGTCTACGACATTGCCGACCCGAAACGCTGGCGGTCGGTCTTCAAGACGATGCACGGCTACGGCGACTGGGTGCAGCTCTCAGTGTTCCAGTGCCGTCTGACCCGCCTCAGGCACGCCGAACTGATCGCGGACTTGGACAACCTCATCCACAACGGCGAGGACCATGTCGTGATCATTGACATTGGCCTTGCCGACAACGTCGAACCTCAAATCGTGTCGCTTGGGAAGCGGGCCTATACGCCGATCACCCGCGAGCCTATCATCGTCTGATCCGCCGGTGGCAACGCGAGAGCTTAGGTGGTATGCGTTTGCCCGGGCACCGCTCGCAGCCGGTGCGCTCTTTAACAATCAGGTCATTGCAGGCTACACTTCGCTTGCGAGCGTCGGTCGCAGAAACCCCAGCCGTTGTATGATCGGAACCGCTCGCAATGGATGGCCAAGGCCTGCTTGCAGACTGGCTATCCAAGGGCGCTATTCCCCCCCGCTTTTCGCGGGGGCCTCATTGAAGCCAGCAGCTCGAGTGCCGCAGAAGGTTCTTGATAGAATTCCCCCCCGCTTTTCGCGGGGGCCTCATTGAAGCCACGTCGGCCCCGACTTTGATGATGCCGTGCTTGTCATTCCCCCCCGCTTTTCGCGGGGGCCTCATTGAAGCACGACGATGACGTGTTCCTCGGCGTCCGGCGCGCCCATTCCCCCCCGCTTTTCGCGGGGGCCTCATTGAAGCGCGGGACGAAATCGGGGATCGTCCGCACGGACCTATTCCCCCCCGCTTTTCGCGGGGGCCTCATTGAAGCTCCAATGGGATTGATGCCCCGTGGCGAACCGGGGCATTCCCCCCCGCTTTTCGCGGGGGCCTCATTGAAGCCGGCGGAACGGGGCGCGTCACGATCGAGACAGTCGGATTCCCCCCCGCTTTTCGCGGGGGCCTCATTGAAGCGCAGCGCGCCCGCAAGGCGGGGTCGGTCAGATGTCCGAATTCCCCCCCGCTTTTCGCGGGGGCCTCATTGAAGCAAGGGCCGCGATCCAGACTACCTCGACGCTTCCAACAAATTCCCCCCCGCTTTTCGCGGGGGCCTCATTGAAGCTGTGTGGCGGGATTTGCCGGACCTAATGGTTGGTTATTCCCCCCCGCTTTTCGCGGGGGCCTCATTGAAG
>JAPOYW010000109.1 GCA_026706425.1 Gammaproteobacteria bacterium | reverse complement strand
CCGCCAAGCTTGCGCTCGCCAGTACGGATCAACGCCTACGCGAAAATAAGCCGGTAACGCCGGGTTTCCTCATTGCCGCGTTCCTGTGGCAGGAGTATCTCGACCGCCTCGAACCCACCGCGACCGCAGCGCCTCGCCGGGAGGACGATCCCGCCAGCACCGTGATCGCCGCCCAGCAGTCCACCATCGCGATACCGCGCCGCCACGGCTGGTTCGTGCGCGATGTCTGGCATTTACAGTCCCTTCTCGCCCGGCGTACGGCACGCGACGTGGCGCGAGTACTCGCACACCGACGGTTTCGTGCCGCGTACGATTTCCTGATGATTCGGTGTGCGACCGGCGATGCTCCCCAGGAGCTTGGCGACTGGTGGACGAACGCCCAGACGGAAAACACCGAGGCGCTACTTCGTGAACTACCGTCCGGACGTCCCCGTCGAAGGCGTCGCCGACGCGGCCGCAATCGCCCGAACCGGGACTCGGCCAAGCTGAACGCGGCGAACGGCGGTCCGGGTGGGTCCCGAGAGGTCGCGCAACCATGACCAGTTCACCGACACCATGGCGGTAGCGGCGCCAGAAACCCCGGTCGCAGAGGTGGGTTGGGCTCCGCACTACATCGCGGTCGAGGGGCCGATCGGTGTCGGCAAGACGACATTGGCGCGTCGCCTGGCCGACACCTTCCACCGACCACTAGTCCTCGAACCGGCGATCGAGAATCCGTTCCTCGACCGTTTCTATCGCGAGGGGCGGCGCCATGCATTGCCCACGCAGTTGTTTTTTCTCCTGCACCGTGCCAACCAAGTCGCCGGATTCGCCCGGGACGACCTGCTTGGTCCCATCCTGGTCACCGACTTCCTGATGGAGAAGGACCGGCTCTTCGCCCGGGCGAATCTCGACGAGAACGAAATGGAACTCTACGAACAGATCCATCGCAACCTCGATGTCCGACCGCCGACGCCGGATCTGGTCATCTACCTGCAAGCGCCCGTCGCGGTTCTGCTCGACCGTATCCGTCGGCGCGGCATCGCCTACGAACAACGCATCGACTCGGAGTACGTGACGTTGCTCAGCGATGCCTACACCGAGTTCTTCCACGACTACAACGAGGCACCGCTGCTCATCATCAATGCGGCCGAAATCGACTTTGCCGACAACGAGGCGCACTATCGGGCGCTGGTGGAGGAAATCCGGAACATGAGCGGCGTGCGCCACTACTTCAACCCGAGCCCGAGCCTCCTCTAGGAACGCACCTGCCACCGAGCGCATGCCCCGAGGTGTGTGGAGGTCCTATATGAGCAGCCAAGCCCGCAAGTCACCCGTTTCCCTGAATTCGCTGCGCCAGAAGAAGCGCCGCGGAGAGCGCTTCGCGTCGCTGACCGCCTACGACGCGTTGTTCGCCGAACTGATTTCGACCTCGGGCGTCGACGTCCTCCTCGTGGGGGACTCCCTCGGCATGGTCCTGCACGGCCACGACAGCACCTTGCCCGTCACCCTCGACGACATGGTCTACCACATGAACTGCGTGCGGCGCGGCAACCAGGGCGCGTTGATCATGGCCGACCTGCCGTTCATGAGCTATGCCTCGGAGTCGCAATCGCTCGAGAGCGCGGCGGCGCTCATGCGAGCCGGCGCACACATAGTGAAACTGGAGGGTGGCGCTTGGCTGGCCGAGTCGACGCGACTGCTGACGGAGCGTGGCATACCCGTCTGTGCCCACATGGGTCTGACGCCCCAGTCGATCAACCGCATCGGCGGCTACCGGGTGCAGGGGCGCGATCCAAGTGAGGCCCAGTCCATGATCAACGAAGCCCTGATCCTGCAGGACTCGGGCGCTTCCATCATCCTGCTGGAGTGCGTGCCGGTTGACCTCGGCCAGGAAATCACCGAACGGCTCGAGGTCTCCGTGATCGGCATCGGCGCGGGTCCACACACCGACGGACAGATCATGGTCATGCACGACATGCTCGGACTTACCCCATCGAGCATCCGGGTGCCGAAATTCGTCAAGAACTTCCTACCGGAAAGCGACGACGGGATTCCCGGCGCCTTTCGCGCCTATGCCGAGGCCGTTCGTACCGGCGTCTTCCCCGGTCCGGAACACTGCTTCACCTAGTCGGTGGATACCGTTGGTGACATCGCGGGGCTGCGCACCGCGCTCGACGTTCAACGCCATCGAAAGATCGGCCTCGTGCCGACCATGGGCAACCTACATGCCGGGCACATGGCACTGGTCCGGGAATGCCGTCGGGCGTGCGACATCTGCGTGGTGTCGATCTTCGTCAATCCGACCCAGTTCGGTCCGAACGAAGACTTCGGGAGCTACCCGCGGACGCTGGCCGAGGATCTGCGGTTGCTCAAAGCGGCGGGTACCGACTTCGTCTTCAATCCCTCCGTCGACACCATGTATCCCGCCGGCCAGGAGGATCACGTCTCCGTTTCGGTGCCGTCGCTCGCTCATACGCTCTGCGGCGAGGCACGGCCCGGCCACTTCGACGGCGTCGCCACGGTGGTCGCCAAGTTGTTCAACATCGTCGCGCCCCACGAAGCCTTTTTGGGCGAGAAGGACTGGCAGCAGTTGACCCTAATCCGCACGATGGTGCGTCAACTCGATATGCCCCTGTGGGTGACCGGCGTCCCCACCGTACGCGAAGCCAGCGGGCTGGCCATGTCGAGCCGCAACAACTACCTGTCCGACGAAGAACGCCAACGCGCGGCGTTGATCAACCGGATCCTAAACGGGATCAAGACCGGTATCGAACGCGGGGACCACGACTACGAGGCGGCAGAGGCACGCGGTCGCCAGAAACTGGCCGCTGCCGGTTTCGACGTCGACTACGTGGCCGTGCGCGACGCCGGGCGGCTCGTGCCACCGGACGCCGACACCAACAGGCTACGAATCCTCGCCGCTGCCCGACTCGGCCGGGCCCGCCTGATCGACAATGTCGGCGTCGCACTCTAAGCGGCCCCAGGACCTTGGCGCCTGGCAGCGGCTGGCAGGACTCGCCAAGCCCCGCACCGGGAAGCCTGTCACTGGGCGCGCGACCGCCCGATCTCGCCGACTTGGTCCGATCTTCATCGATTTTTCCAAGCAAGCGCTCGACGACGAGGTCGCCGAAGCCCTCACCGTGCTGGCCAGCGAAAGCAATCTGGCGTCTGCCATCGACGGGATGTTCTCCGGCGCGCGGATCAACTCAACGGAAGGTCGGCCAGTTCAGCACACCCTCCTCCGAGCGCCGTCGGAAACCTGCCCCGAGGAAGTCGCGACGGAACGCGAACGTTTCCTTGCGCTGGCCGATGCAGTGCGAAGCGGACAGCGCCGTGGCTACACGGGGAAACCGTTCGAGATCGTGGTTGTCATCGGGATCGGGGGATCGCAACTAGGCCCCGAACTCGTCGTTGACGCGCTACGACCCCCGCATGCACCCGAGGTGCGGTTTCTGGCGAACATCGACGGCGACGCCGCCGTTCGGGCACTCGCCGGACTCGATCCCGCCACGACGCTGGTCATCTTCGTCTCGAAGAGCTTCACGACGCTGGAAGCCCGCGTCAACGCACAGACGGTACGCAGCTGGTTCCTTGAACGGACCGTGCAACCCCGCGTCGTCGAGGAGCACTTCCTCGCGGTCACGGCCAATCAAGCCGCAGCCCGGGAGTTCGGCATTGCGCCCGACAATCGTTTCGCCATGTGGGACTGGGTCGGCGGACGCTTCTCGTTGTGGTCGGCGGCGGGTCTACCCATCGCCATCGCGCTCGGTCGTGGTGGGTTCGAGGACCTGCTCGCCGGCGCGCACATGGTCGACGACCACTTCCGCGAAACCCCGCTCGGGGACAACATCCCCGTCCTGCTGGCGCTGATCGCAATCTGGAACACAAACTTCCACGGTGCGGCCACCCACGCGGTGCTCCCCTACGACCGCCGGCTGCGACTCCTCGCCGGCTACCTGCAGCAACTCGAGATGGAGAGCAACGGCAAATCCGTCCGACGCGACGGGCACGGTGTTGGCACGCACACGGCGCCCGTGGTGTGGGGCGGCGAGGAAACCAACGGCCAGCATGCCTTTCACCAGCTCTTGCTCCAGGGCACCCGGGCGTTCAGCGCCGACTTCATTGCCGTCGTACGTGCCGGCCACGCCCTCGACGGTCATCACGAGTGGCTGCTTGCCAACTGCCTGGCGCAAAGCAAGGCCATGTTGGAAGGTCGGGTGGCCGACGGTCCATTGGCCGAGCACCGGTCGGTCCCGGGGGGGCATCCGAGCACCACCTTGTTGCTCGACGAGTTGAGTCCCCGCTCCCTCGGCGCACTGCTGGCGCTCTACGAGCACAAGGTGTTCTGCCTCGGCGCGATCTGGCAAATTAACGCCTTCGACCAATGGGGCGTGGAGCTTGGCAAGGAACTCGCGGGACCGATCCACGAGGAACTCGCGACGGGAGAGGTCCGCGGCACACCGCACGACGCCTCCACGGCCGGGTTGCTCACCCAGATAAGAAGGGCACGTTAATGGTGAACATCTATCCCGTCGAAGACGGCATTCGCGACCGCAGCCACATCGACAACTCGCGCTACCTCGAGATGTACGAGCAGTCGATCGTGGACCCAGACTCGTTCTGGAGTGAACGCGCCCGCGAGTTCGTCGACTGGTACAGCGAGTGGACCGAGGTCTTCTCCCACGATTTCCCGAACGGTCAGGTTAGCTGGTTCAAAGACGCGACGCTCAACGCCTGCGCCAACTGTATCGACCGGCACCTGCCGCACCGTGCCTCGCAGCCGGCCATCATCTGGGAAGGCGACGAACCGGACTCGGCGACCACGATCACCTACCAGGAACTGTCCGACGCCGTTTGCCAATTCGCCAACGCCCTCACGAGCCGAGGCGTTTGCAAGGGCGACCGGGTCTGCATCTACATGCCGATGATCCCGGAAGCCGCCTACGCCATGCTCGCCTGCGCGCGCATCGGCGCGATCCACTCGGTCGTGTTCGGCGGCTTCTCGCCCCAGTCCTTGAAGGACCGCATACTCGACTCGGACTGCCGGACGCTCATCACCGCCGACGAGGGCGTACGCGGCGGACGCACCGTACCGCTCAAGGAGAACGCCGAGGTGGCGTTGGCCGACTGCCCGAACGTACACACGGTGCTCACGGTGCGACGCACCGGCGCGGACGTATCCTGGCGGGAAGGCCGCGACGTCTGGTACGACGAATTGGTCGACGGCCAGTCGACGACCTTCGAACCCGTCGCGATGGCTACCGAAGATCCGCTGTTCATCCTCTACACCTCCGGGACCACCGGCAAACCCAAAGGCGTACAACACAGAACCGGCGGCTACCTGTTGCACGCGGCCATGACCCACAAGTACGTCTTCGACTAC
>JAPOYW010000157.1 GCA_026706425.1 Gammaproteobacteria bacterium | reverse complement strand
CACATGCCGAACACGTCCCGGGCGATCGATGCCGCGAAGTCGGCGTCGTCGAGGATGATGTTGGCCGACTTGCCGCCGAGTTCCTGGGCGATGCGCTTCACGGTCGGTGCCGCGTTGCGGGCGACTTCGACACCGGCTCGGGTCGAACCCGTGAACGAGACCATGTCGACGTCCGGGTGCGACGAAACGGCCGCGCCCACGGTGGGGCCGTCGCCGTTCACCAGGTTGAAGACCCCCGGCGGGACACCGGCTTCGTCCAGCACCTCGGCGAACAGGATGGCGTTGAACGGCGCCACCTCGGACGGTTTGAGCACCATCGTGCAACCTGCCGCCAATGCCGGCGCGACCTTGCAGGCGATCTGGTTGATCGGCCAGTTCCACGGCGTGATGAGGCCGCATACGCCGGCAGGTTCCCGAATGACGCGGGTACCGCCGATGTCCTCCTCGAACTCGAAGCGCTTGAGGACGCTCAAGGTCGAGAGGAAATGGCCGAGGCCGGCCGGGGCCTGGGCGGCGTTGGCCAGAGCGGCGGGAGCGCCCATCTCTTCGCTGATCGTGGACGCCACCTGGGGGATTCGCGACTTGTAGGCGTCGACGATGCGCTGCAGCAGGTCGACGCGTTCCTCCCGCGTGGTCTTGGAATAGGAGTCGAACGCGGCAACGGCCGCGGCGACGGCCCGGTTGACGTCGTCGACATCGCCGAGCGCAACCTCCCCGATCAGCTCCTCGGTGGCGGGGTTGATCACGTCGAGACGCTCGCCCGACAGGGGCTCCACCCACTCGCCGTTGATGTAGAACTGGGTACGGTGACTCATCTGGTCCTTCCTCATAGTTTCGCGAATGCAGCGGCGCAACCTATGCGAAACCGGCCTCACTACGCAAGTACATGCAACGTCTCTACATGCAACGTCTCCTGCCCGACGTCGAGAACACGACTCAATCCGGCAGTCCGAGCACCCGCTTGGCGATGATGTTGAGTTGCACCTCGTTGCTCCCACCGGCGATCGAACCCGCTTTCCCCGCCAGCCAAGCCCGGGTCATGCCGAGTTCGCCGCCCGCGAACCCTTCGCCCGCCCAGCCGATGCCGCGGGTACCCATCATCGAGACCTGCAGCTCGGCCCGTTCCTTGCGGAGATTCGCGCCGTAGTACTTGAAGATCGACGTCTGCGGTCCCGGCGTGGATCCCTGGGACTCCTCGACGGTACGACGTTGGGTCAGCCTGAACGCCTCGGCGTCGATGTAGTGGCGGGCGACAGATCGGCGTAGATCATCGTCCGCTATGCGACCGTCGTCGGCGCCGGCGAAGCTCAGGGCGAGATCGTAGAGTTCGTCGCCGGATTCGCGGTTCGTGCCGCTCGCCAGCATGCCGATGCCGGAGCGCTCGTGCTGGAGGAGACGCTTGGCGACGGTCCAGCCCTTGTTCAACTCGCCGACGAGGTCCTCCTTCTGGGCGATTGCGTTGTCGAAGAAGGTCTCGCAGAAGGGCGACGCACCGGAGATCAGCCGGATGGGCCGAACGGTGACGCCGGGCTGGTCCATGCTGAACAGGAGGAAGCTGATGCCCTCGTGCTTGGGCACGTCCGGGTCCGTGCGCACGAGGCAGAAGATCCAGTCGGCGTTGTTCGCCCCCGAGGTCCAGATCTTCTGGCCGTTGATCACGAAGTGGTCGCCCTTGTCCTCGGCCCGCGTGCGCAGCGAGGCGAGGTCGGAGCCGGAACTGGGCTCCGAGTAGCCTTGGCACCACCAGACATCTCCCCGGGCGATTCTGGGAAGGTGTCGCGCCTTCTGGTCGTCGGTGCCGTATTCGAGCAGGGTCGGTCCGATCATCGTCGTGCCCATGCCGGACACGGGTGCGCGGATCTCCAACGCGCGCATCTCCTGGAGGAGCGCGACGTACTCGTCCTTGCCGAGCCCCGCGCCGCCGTACTCCTCGGGCCAGGTCGGCACGGTGAAGCCGCGCTCGGCGCAGCGATCCATCCACAACCGCTGGTCGTCGGTCATCGGCACCTTGGTGCCGCCACCCGGCACGACACCCGGTCCCCGGCAGCTCTCTGGACAGTTGGCGTCGAGCCAGTCCCGGACTTCGCTTCGAAACGACATGGGTGTCCCCCGCTACCCCGGTTTCCGAGTAATCCTAACGCAGGTTGCCGGGAGAATCGGACTGTCGAATTTGAGACATTGCTATTACTAGGATAAGCTCGCTAAATGAACTTAACAAATAAAATATTACATCTAAAGTGAAGACAAAGTACCCGCCTTCGGTTCAGCGCGCGCTGCGTAGCCTCGGTCGCGACATCCAGATTGCACGCAAGAAGCGCCGACTTCCCGTGGTCGATTTCGCGGCGCGGATGGGCGTGTCCCAAGGTACCGTGGCACGGCTTGAGAAGGGCGAGGCTGGCGTTGGCCTGGGCAGCGTCGCCATGGCCCTCCTTGCGCTTGGCGAGCTTGGTCGCCTACAGGACTTGCTGGATGTCTCGCGCGACGACACGGGACTGATGTTGGACCTCGACAGCCTGCCGCAGCGAATCCGACGAAGGCGAACCGTTGCCGGAGCAGGTCCCAGGCAACCTCATGGGTCTGCATCCGGCGGGCAACCATGAGCAAGACCTCCACACAAGTCCGGGTGGTGCTTGGCGAGGCAGGCGATGCCGCGGGAGAGCTCATTTTCGAATCCGACGGGCGCCGCGAGACGAGCGTGTTCCGCTACGCGCAAGAGTGGCTCGAAAGCCCGCGGCGGTTCGCTCTCGCGCCGTCCATGCCCTTGTCCGAGTCGCCTTTCTACCATGCCGCCACGCGCGAGAACCGACGTGTGGCCCTGCCGGGTGCGATCTCAGACAGCGTGCCGGACTCCTGGGGCCGCGGGTTGATCCGAAGGGCTTCCAACCGTCCGCTCGCTGAACTCGACTTTCTTCTTGCGGCGGACGACAGAACTCGGCAGGGGGCGCTCCGCTACATCGACGAGGACGGGAAACCGATGGCGCATTCGTCGCCGGCCGTTCCCCGCATCGCGGAGTTGCGAGAACTGCGCAGGCTGGCGGGCACGGCTCTCGAGGATCTGCCGCCCGCTGATCGTGATCGTCTGGTGGGTAGTGCGGGATCGCTCGGTGGTGCGCGGCCAAAGGCAAGCGTCGTGGACGACGACGGCAATCTCTTGATCGCGAAGTTCACGTCCGAGGACGACACGATGCCGATCGAGCGAGTCGAAGTCGCCACACTGAACCTCGCACGGGCGGCGGGTTTGAACGCGGCGTCGGCCAGGCTTGAACTGGCCAGTACGACGCGTCCCGTCGCCCTCATTCGTCGTTTCGACCGAAGCGACGGCGCACGGATCGGTTACCTTTCGGCGCAGTCGTTCATCGCCGCCGACACCGGGACGGGTGCCTACTACACGGATATCGCCGACGCGTTGCGCGCCCATGCGTTCGACGTGAAGACGGAGCTGACGGAACTATATCGGCGCATCCTGTTCACGATCCTGGTCTCCAACAACGACGACCACCTGAGGAATCACGGCCTGCTCCACGTCGCGGATGGGCAGTGGGCACTTTCGCCGGCCTTCGACATCAATCCGCAGCCGCATCGTCATCGGCATCTCGAGACGGGTATCAGCGAACTCAGCGGCAACGAGGCATCCATCGAAGCGGCCCTTGAAGCTGCCCCGTTCTTCGAAATCGACCGCGACTCGGCGAGAGTCATGCTGCGCGACATGGTCGGGTTGATCGATGATCGCTGGCGGATCGAATGCCGTAGGGTCGGAATGACCGCGGGGGAAACCAAATCCTACACGCCGGCATTCGAACACGAGGAATTCCGCCTGGCTATCCAGATCTCACGCAAGTGACGACGAAATCTCGCGATTCGGCTAGCTGGCGGTTACGCACGCGCCGACCACGGAGGCCCGCACGAACCGGACATCGTCGTACGTCCCCGCAGAACGGTGCCGTTCGCGGTTTCAAGGTCAATAGCGTTCCTGTGGATCCAGAGAGCCGTCAACGACGGGGCTCTTAGACGGGAGGCGGCCGAAGCGCCCGGAGAGGACGACGCCCGTATGACCGATGAAGAACTGGCGGACCTGCTTGCCGAGGCCTGGGACAACAAGATCGAGGAGGTAGACGAGAAGGTCCAGCGGATGGAGAGATGCGTCCGCAAACATGGGCTGACGAGCCGTCAACGGAAGGCAACGTCGAGCGCGAGCGTCAGGTATGCGGTCGATACGGAGGCGCACGTCTCCGAAGACGGCACATACCACTCCGTCTACAACCCGTTCCTGGTCGACTCGACTTCGTTACGGTACGACCGTTCAATCCACGAAAACGCTCACCACGTGTATCACGCGGAGAACGACGGAGCCGCTTCCAAAGACCACCCACGAGGATGGACAGATATTCACGACGCCATCCGTTCCAAGGCGTGGAGGTTCTGCAGAGGTGGCGGGTAAACGTTCAACGAAGCTGTGGTTTGCGCTCGCCGGGGTAACCGCGGTGGGATGTGTGGTCGCCGCATTGTTCTTCTGGCCAGCAGACAACTCGGATCTAGATGGAGCTCGCCCCGAAACCCGAGGCACTGCTGCCCGCACGGTAGACCAACCGCCGATGGAAACCCCTGGTCCCCACGTCCCGCTCGCCGATACTGGATCCGTCGGGATCCCGACCCTGGATATGTTGCGCCAGCAGTGCCCGGATCCGTGGAGCGAGGGCGTCCCGGATGACTGTAAGGCTGCGTTAGCCCACCGTTATCGAGGCGAGGGCATGGGAACCGTTCGCCTTCACTATGATGCCCTTGGGTGGGAGCAGTCATCGGACTCGTTTCCGGTGCAGATCACCTGGGAGGAAGCCTTCGCCGAACCCATGGCAACACGGAACGCCGTCGAAGGGGCTTTGAACGACCCAGAGTGCCGAGAGTTTGCAGTGCACGAAACTGCGGAAGTCCTCGGCGTGGCCGATGTATGGGAAGATCCCGTTCCTCCGGGTGCGCGGGAAGCATGTGCCGCGGACGAAGCGGCCAGGCTCGCGATGCATCAGGGGCATCACCTCCGACGGTACGCTGCGCGCCTCGGCAACGAATGGGCCATTGCGGTAGCCAAACGCTTCGAGGACGAGATCTGGGACCGCGCGACTGAGCGGTTCGTTCAATCCATCTCCCTGAACGACGAAGCGGCCATGCGTGCCGCGCGGAAGATGGCACGGCCCTTGTTCATGGTCTCCTTCCACTCCAGCCGCGCAACCGAATCGGCGACGATGCCGCCGCCGGCCTGGATGTAGAGCCGCCCACCTTTCAGGATCGCCGTGCGAATGGCGATGGCGGTGTCCATGTTGCCGTTCCAGGCCAGGTAGCCTACGGCACCGCCATAGATGCCCCGCTTCACCGGTTCGAACT
>JAPOYW010000084.1 GCA_026706425.1 Gammaproteobacteria bacterium | reverse complement strand
AAGAAATCCGGGACACACGCGAATCCGTCCTACACGGGGCGGGTGCGGTGAGATTTCGGAGTTCCGGACATGAATTCGGAGTTCCGGACATGAATTCGGAGTTCCGGACACAAGCGATTCCATCCCACGAGGAGCCGGGCCGATTTCGCACGCGCCGATGCCGGTGTTTCCCACGCCGGCCATGGCAATTCGGCGATACCGCCGCCTGCCCGGATCGCGGACTATTCCCCCATGGCAACCCCGCGGCATCTGCTGGTCGATCCGGCGAACGAGTGCGACTACCACCTCGTGTCGCGCTGCGTGCGCCGCGCCTTCCTGTGCGGCGTCGACGAGCACGACGGCCGCGACTACTCCTACCGCCGCGCCTGGCTCGTGCAGCGCCTCATGCGGATCGCGCCGTGCTTCGCGGTCGACGTGTACGCCTACACCGTGCTCAGCAACCACTTCCACCTGGTGCTGCGCCACGACCCGCTCGCCGGGCGCGGCTGGAGCGACGACGAGGTGGCGCGGCGCTGGGTCGAGGCCTTCCCGCCCACCGAGCGCGGCGAGGTCGTCGAGGCCCTCAAGCCGGAGCGCCGCGAGCTGATTCTGGACGACCCGGGCCGCGTGGCGCGCGCCCGGGCCACGCTGGGCTCCATGTCGCACTTCATGAAGCACCTCAAGCAGCCCATCGCACGGCGCGCCAACCTCGAGGACGACTGCACCGGGCACTTCTTCGAGCAGCGCTTCTACTCGGGTGCGCTGCTGACCGAGGAGGCGCTGATCGCCGCCATGGCGTACGTCGATCTCAACCCGGTGCGGGCGGAGCTGGCCAAGCGCATCGAGGAGATCCGCGACACGTCGATCGGCGAGCGCCTGCAGGTGAACAGCGCCGAGGCGCTGGCCGACTACCTGCGCCCGGTCGTGTCCGGGCTCGACGGGCGGGCGCCGCCTGCCGGATCCCCGCCGGTCGCCGTCGTCGCCGTCGAGTCGCAGGTCGACGGCGAAACGGTGACCTTCGATCTGGCGGCCGTCGGGACCGGGCGCCCGTCCGAAGGCGAGCCGCAGGAGGCCGCGCGAGGGGATCCCCGCGAAGTCGGGACCGACGCGCCCGTCGCAGAATCCGGAGCGCCCGCGGCGGAATCCACGGAAAAGTCCTCCGGGCCCGAACCGGGCGGCCCGGCGGAGGAGCCCGGGCGACCGCGCCGACGGCCGCCTCCCCACTTCACCCTGGCGGAGTACATCGACCTGGTGCGGGCCATGGCCGGGGCGGACGCCGGGCGGTCGGCGGATCGTGCGGACGGGGTGAGCCGGTGGCTGGCCCGGACGACGGTGCTCCGCAGGCGGCAGCGCGCCTTCGGCGACGGGCCGGCCCTGCGGCGGTGGCTTGCCGACCGGACCATGCAGTTCCGGGAGACGCCCCTGCCCGCCTGAGGCCGGGGCGCGACCAGCCCAGCGACCGCCGCGCGCCGAGCCCCTCCGCCGCCCCTCCGGAACTCGGGAAAAGCACGCTCGCGGCCGCTGGCAACGTCCTCCGCGTCCCCGTTCCGGTGCCCGCCGGAGCAATGCCGACCTGCTCTCGGCGGGCCAACCTGGACAGCCGTGCCTGTTTCGAACGCCCGTGTCCGGCCAAGCCCGCCTGGTTGGAAGCAGCCGTCCTGCAGCCGCGTGCGATCATCAACGCGCATGTTCCCATCCCTGCGGGCCGCCTGTGCCCTCCGCCCGGCCCCGTGTAGGACGGATTCGCGTGTGTCCCGGACTCCTTCCCGATGACGCCGAGTCCGATGCGCGACCCCTGTCGCGACTCCAGCTCCGCGACCGAGACGACGCTTGTTGTGCTGCGGGAGATGAACGCCATGCTCGACAAGCCCGACGGAATCAACAGCAGGCTCGATCACGTCGTTCCCTTGCGGGCTGGCGTCCAAAACCCCTGTCCGTTAAGCTCCTGAACGCGAAGCGCAATCCAAAGCGTGTCGCCAGATTCAAAAAACCTACTTGAATAGTGCGAATGCATTGATCGCGAGGTGCAACGATCGGAACGGATGAGGTGAACCGGATCGCGGAAAGGGAGAACCATCTATTCGAGGCTTGGCCGTCCCATAAGGAGTCGTTCGTGCGCGACGGGATCGTCACGCTCGGAGGGCTCCGTCCTTTTGCGCTGTTGATCCTGTTCGCCTTCGCAGGTTGCGGCGGTTCCGGGGGTGGACCCGCTTCCGTGGGCGGCAATGGAGGCTCGGTCCCGGAACCGCGAGGTTTCGCGTTCGTTGACGCCAATGCGGAGGACGCCCTCGGGGTCACGTTCGGATTGATCGAAGGAATGGTGAGCGCAGGGGAATCGATTGGATTGGGCGCATACAGCCTGTTACGGGGCAATGGGGATTACCGAACATCTTGTCCGAACAATCCGTTTCTCTCGATGATATGGACGCACGTAGACAACGACGAAGACAACGTCATCTCCCAGGATGATCTGATCAAGTTCGGTCATAGCTGTACCGGGGGATCCTTTGATGCTGAACTGGTTGTGGAACGAGTAGAGACGGGGTCTCTGGTCGCATTCGAGATCGAGGGACCGGTCGAGTTCAGCGAGGAGCTTGGCGGGTCGGACGTTAGCTGCACATTCGATCTTGTGCATCTCGGCGGAAATCCGGAGTCATGGTCCTTCAACGACGCTTCTTGCACCGAGTCCCACGACGATGGCACGACGGACCGCATGTCGGCCACCAGTGTGGAGAAGGTGGTTGTCGATTTCCGCAACTATACCGTAGCGATAGACGGGAACCTCGAAAGCGGCAGCTTGGGTGGATCGTTCTCCTTTCGGACGACAGAGGAGTTCTCTGGCGTTCGGGGACGTTTTCCCAAAGGGGGTGTCTTCGAATTGAACGCGGACACGTCGGCCTTGCGCGTCGCGCCTTCCTCCGATTCCGCTCTGGTTCGCGAGCATGCCGAGTACCAAGTCGATCCAAACGGAACCGGACGGTTCGGGTCGAAAACAACCGTTCGTTGGAGATCGTTCATGGGTGGCGGGCTGGTGAATCTGGCTCCGAATCGAGCGCATGAATTGACGAACGTCCGAATCCTCCCCGATGGCCCGGACACCACGGATGAGCTAAACGTAGCGTACGAGGTTTCGAACCCGGACGACGATGAGTTGTTGACGACCATGGAGTGGCTTCGGAACGGCAATCGGATCGATGGCCACGATGGCGAGTACCTGGCATCGGATCAGACCACGAAGGACGACGTCATCACGGTCAACTTGTCCGTGTCCGACGGCATCGTAACGGCCAGGGGATCGGCATCGACGACGATTGTGGACGCACCGGTCGTGGTGGATGTTCCGTCTCCGCCGGATTCCGTCATGCATGGGGCGCGGCTAGCCTTCCGGGCCGTAGCTTCCGATCCCGACGGCGACCCCGTCGATGAACTGCAATTCGTGATCGATCATGGACCTGCCGGGATGACGGTGGATCCGGTATCCGGTGATGTCGCCTGGGAGGCGGGCGGTCCCATGTTCGGGCGGACCATGGAGGTGAATTGGGGCGTATCCGCTGACGTTCCAGACGCGCGCGCGGCATCCGGTTCGATTCGGGTCGAAGACCGGTCGCGCAGCTACCCGTTGCTCCGGACGGACATCAAGGTTCCGAGAGAACCGGGCGGGCCGGTTGTCGGCGACTTCGACGGCGATGGCCGACAGGAGATGATGGTGGCGTCCGGCTACGCGGCGTACGAGCTTGAATTCGACGGTGAGCACTACCGTCAAACCTGGGCGCATCCGTTCCTGTCCGCAAGGTCGGTGGCCACCGGAGATGTGGACGGCGATGGTCGCCATGAGATATTCGTGCATACATGGTATCGGATCGTCAGGCTCGACGGGGTAGAACGTCGGGTGGTGGACAGTGTGGAGGTGGCGTCCCGGATCGCGGAACGGAGTACCGCGGTGAACTGCGAGGACATGAAAGTGGCCGACCTCGACGACGACGGGTCCTTGGAGTTGGTGTGCCTTGCCGTTTTTTTCCCCAACGAGTACTACCTGGTCGTGATTGCCGCCGACGGATTCGAGGAGCTTTGGCGACGGAAAGTCACCGAACTAGATGTCGTCGGCGGTGGAACGGCCATTGGCATAGGTAATGTAGATGGCGACTCCGCGCTGGAGGTCGTGGTCAGGACATTTTCTGCCATGCACATACTCGACGGCTCAACCTCCGAGACGGAATGGTCCATCGACGGGAACTTCCAACGTTGGTTTGCCGTTGGCGACATCGACGGTGACGGAGTCGCCGAGATTGTGGTATCCGAGGACTCGCGCGCCATCGCGTATAGC
The DNA here is from genome assembly GCA_026706425.1 of Gammaproteobacteria bacterium. Taxonomy (GTDB): domain Bacteria; phylum Pseudomonadota; class Gammaproteobacteria; order Pseudomonadales; family Azotimanducaceae; genus VXYL01. The sequence continues at coordinate 1,076 of JAPOYW010000084.1, read as the reverse complement.
GCCGTGGCCAAAAGTTCGATCGGTGAAATCGGAAGGGGCGCCGGCCACGTCACCGCGAGTGACATCGACGATGACGGAAGCGACGAAATCGCCTTCTACGACGACGGTGCTCTGCACGCGTACGGCTACGACTCCACCAACGGATCGTTCGACAAGCTTTTCGAGTACGAACAGAATTATCTGAGTCCGAGGTCCTTGACGGCTGGAGACGTCGACAATGATGGAGATGTCGAGATCGTCTGGGGAGCGACGCACGGGTACGGTCCAGACGAGTTCACGGTTGTTGGACTATATCCCCACGTGCAAAACGAATGGACGACCAGAGGTGTTCAACTCGACGGGCCCTTTGTGGGCGGTCAATCCGCCAGCGACCCGTTGGAAGGAACGGCACAGGTCTTCGTTGCGCCAACAACCAACGACGGCTGGGGTCCGACGCGCCTCGTTGCCATGACCGGGGAGGGGGATGTTGAAATCAGCCCTGAACTGGGTGGGGACTGGATTCACGGGAGGACGGATTCCCCGGCAGTTCATGTTGCGGACTACGATCACGACGGTATTGACGAGGTAATGGTCGGGTTGGCCGACCCTGGTCCCGACTTCTGGGAGATTACGAGCGTCTACGACGTCTTCGGGCAACACGCCGAGTGGACGTCTCCGCGACATCACCGCGCAGTTGCCTTGGGAAGCGGCGACGTCAATGATGATGGCATCGATGACCTGTTCGTATTCGCACCACCTTCCGTCCTGGTATTCGACATCTTGGGAGAATCGCCGATCTGGGACAGTGGCAACCAGTTCCTGGAGCGAAGCAAAGCGATGGAAGTGATTGACCTCGACGGGGATGCCACGCCGGAGATCCTCGTTTCCGACGGATCGGATTTGCACACGATGACTCGCGCGGCCGACTCCGAAGAGTTCGTCAAGACTTCCACCTATTCGGCGGGAAGCATGGTTGCGGGAATCGCTGTTGGCGACGTTGATGGCGACGCGGAGATTGAGATCTTCCTCCTGGCAGACGGGGAGGTGCATCGTCTCGACTCGGGCCTGCGGTTGCAAGGCACGTTCGATGTCCATCG
>JAPOYW010000202.1 GCA_026706425.1 Gammaproteobacteria bacterium | reverse complement strand
CGAACGGGTTGTAGACCCTCTCGTCGCCGCGCCAGCTGTAGCCGTTGTACCAGTCGCGGATCGCGTCCCGGTCGAGGCCCGCCAACTCCGGCGCAAACACCGTGTCCAGATCCGCCTCCGTGTAGCCGCAGATGGACGAGTAGCGCGAGTCCAGTGTGATGTCCTTGAGGTTGTTGAGGCCCGAGAACAGGCTCACCTTGGAGAACTTGCTCACCCCGGTGATGAACGCAAACCGGACATCCGCGTCGCAATCCTTGATCACCGCGTACACGCCGCGCAGGAAGTCGCGACTGGCGCGGGCCACCTCCGGCACGTCGAGCGCGTCCAGGATCGGCTTGTCGTATTCGTCCACCAAAACGGCGACGGTCCGACCGCTCTCGCGACGCAGCGCGCCGATCAGGAAGGCGAGCCGACCGGGTGCAGTCGTGGCGTCCGACTCCACGCCGAAGTCGCGCTCGATGCCGGCGAGTTGGTCCATCAGCCCCGCCTCCAACTGCCCCGGCACTGTGAAGTTGCCGCCGCCGAAGCTCAGCCGCAGCACCGGATGGCGAACCGACCAGTCCCAACCGTCGTGAATTGCGAGGCCCCGGAACAGCGGCTCGTTTCCCTCGAACAGTTCCTTCAGCGTATCGAGGAACAGGCTCTTGCCGAAACGCCGCGGCCGCGACAGAAAATAGTGTGACCCCTGGTCTACGAGCTGGCGGATGTGCGGGGTTTTGTCGACGTAGTAGCACCCGCCGTTGCGGATCTTCCCGAACGTCTGGATGCCGATGGGCAGCATGAGCTTCGCCATCCGGTCACCTTAACCCTCTGACCGGCGATCTCAAGGGCCAGCGACGACGTCTACCGAATGGATGGTCCCGGTGAATGCGAAAGGCGCGGTGTAGAGGTCGGTCACTGGGGCATGCACATCCAGGCCGACATCGACGCCGCGCATCTTCGACATGCGCGTGACGTCGGGGATGTCGATCGAACCGACTCCCCGGCCGTCCGCTTGGAGAATGATGGTGCCGGTGTCGTCCGCGCCCCGTTCAAAGACCAAGCCGACGGTGGTGCGACCCGTCGGGAGCGCCGTCTTCGATCGGGCTGTGATCGCGTTGCCCAGCACGTTGAACACAAGGCACAGCGCCGCATCCTGGATGAACAGCGAGAATCCATCCAGGAACGAACCCTGGGAGTAGATCACGCCCTCGGTCCCGGCGTCCGGTAGCTCGACTTCCGCGGCCAGCGACCAGTTGCCGCGTCCCAGGGTTGGCGACTGCGCCCGTGGGACGTGCGCCATCGGCGGGACGAAATGGTACGTGGCGGTGTCGGTTCCTCCCGGACGGCGCCATCCATGGCGATCGTCCAACGGCAGGACGCCATGACGTCCCGCTTCGACCCACCACATGTCGATCATCTTGCGCAGACGATCGGGCGCCGCCGCCGCCAGGTCGTTCGTCTCCGAGAAGTCCCGGTCGAGATCGTACAGTTCCCATTGTTCCGTGTCGTAGTCCTCGTCGGGCTCATGGCGGCTGACCGCCTTCCAGCCGTCGTGCCAGAGGCCGCGTTTGCCCAGCATCTCGAAATGCTGAATCGGCTTTCGGGTCGGGCAGTTCCCGTCCCCGAAGGTATACGCGAGGCTCGTTCCCGCGATCGGCAGCTGATCGTAGCCGCCATAGCTCGACTTGGGCTCGACGTCGAGAATCTCGAGTATCGTGGGAGCGATGTCGGTGACGTAGTGGAACTGGCCGCGCACGGCGCCGGCATCTTCTATGCCTTGCGGATAGCGAACGATCATCGGCACCCGCACGCCGCCGCCGTGCGTGTCCTGCTTGTACCACCTGAGCGGCGTGTTCCCCACCTGCGACCAACCCCAGGGGATGTCGCTGTTGCTCTTCGGCCCGCCGATGTCGTCGAGTCTCTCACCAATGGCGTCGAAATCCTCTTCGGGCTCGGGTCGACCGATGGTCTCGCCGAGGGTCAGTCCGCTTCTCGTCGCGTTGCGGGCGCCGCTCGGGCCGGCGTTCATCACCCCGAAGGGTCCGCCGTTCTGGCTCGTGCCGTTGTCCGCGGTGAGAATCACCAGCGTGTCGTCGAGCACGCCCATGGTGCCCAGATGCCCGATCAAGCGACCGATCTCCGCATCCGTGTGTTCGAGGAATCCCGCCCAGGCCTCCTGCAGGCGGCACACGAACTTCCGCTCGTTCTCCTTGAGCGTTTCCCACGGCTTCACGCCGGGATTCGCCGGTGCCAGACGGGTTCCGGGCGGAACGATGCCCAGTTCGACCTGCCGCTCGAAGTAGCGCTGCCGCAGGACGTCCCATCCCTCGTCGAAACAACCGCGGTACTTGTCGATGTAGGCCTTCGGTGCCTGGTGGGGGTAGTGCATGGCGCCGGTGGCGAAGTACATGAAGAAGGGCGTGTCCGGATGGATGGACTTGAGATCGTCGACGAACTCGATGGCGTGGTCCACCAGGTCCTCGGTGAGGTGGTAGCCCTCTGCCGGAGTCTTCGGCGGGTAGACGGGATGGTTGTCGTAGGTCAGCTCCGGGTGGAACTGGTCGGTCGCGCCCGGCAGGAACCCGTAGAACCGGTCGAACCCCCGGTTCAACGGCCATTCGTCGTGGGGGCCGGCGGCCGAGTTGTGTTCGGTGGGGTTCAAGTGCCACTTGCCGAGGGCGAAGGTGGCGAAACCCTCCTCGCCGAGCATCTCCGCCAAGGTGGCGGCGTGGCGGGTGATTCGGCCCCGCTGGTTGGGATAGCCGTTGTCGCCGAAGGTGGTGATCGTCGCAATGCCGACGGCGTGGTGGTTGCGTCCCGTCAACAGCGATGCCCGGGTCGGCGAGCACAGGGGCGTGACGTGGAAGTTGCTGTAGCGCAGTCCGTTGGCGGCGAGCGCGTCCATGTTGGGCGTGTCGATTGTCGAGCCGTAGCAGCCGAGGTTCCCGAAACCGGTGTCGTCCAAGAGGATCACCAGGACGTTGGGCGCGTCACGCCGCGTGGCAGGTGCAGTCCAGTCCGGCACCGAATCCTTGACCGTGATCCCGATCGTGCCGCGGAAGTCTCTTAAAGCCATTGTCTACCTTACCTTTGTGTCGCTGTGCGGTGCGGAAGTAGCACCGGCCTTGTCCGGGTCGATCCACCAGCTGTCGAGGATACGCACCGAACTGCCGACCAGGTACTCGTACTTCGCGACCGCCTCGCCCTTGGGCCGCGCGAACTTGTCCCAGCGCACGAACCGTTCTTCGTCGGGAATGTTCAACGGGATGTGATAGAACCCCCACAGCAACACGCGATCCAGCGCCCGGCAGGCCGTCATTGCCTCCGGCAGCGACCCCACCATCCGCTCCGCGTGGTCGATGAGCGCGTCGACGATCGGGTTGCGCAGCCCCGCCATGTTGCCCCCCAGTTCCAGGTCCGCGGTCCCGGAACCGAAATAGCTCTCAAGTTCCCCCAGCGGCGGATTCAGGAAGTCGTGCCCGCGGACATAGGCGTCGAAGTCGCGTTTTCTCAGACTGTTCACCCAAGCCACGTTGTCGAGCAGTCGCAGACGGGCATCGATGCCGAGGGTTTTCAGGGACTCGATGTAGGGCAGAAGAATCCGACGCTGCGAGGGATTCTGCGTCGTCAGTTCCAGTTCGAATGGTTGACCCGCGGCGTTGACCAGGCGTCCGTCCTCAAGGGTCCAGCCGGCTTCGGCAAGCAGGCTACGTGCTCTTTCAAGTGCCGTGCGGTTCAACCCGGTGGCGTCCGAGACCGGCAGGCGAAACGCCTCCGTGAACACCCGTGCGGGCAGGCGGTCGCGGTAGGGGGCGAGCACGGCCAGTTCGGCCGGTGTGGGAGGTCCGGTTGCGGCAAACGGCGAATTGGCGAAGTAGCTCGTCGCGCGCGTCTGCGAACCGTACTGGAAAACCCGGTTCTGCCACTCGAAATCCAACGCCAGGGTCAGCGCTTCGCGGACGCGCACATCGCGCAGTCTTGGCCGATCGAGATTCAGCACGATTCCCGTCGCGAGGCCAATGAACTTCTGCACCGATCGCGTTTCCATGACGAGCGACCCGGTCGCCAGCGCCGGTATGTCGTAGGAGGAGACCCAATGCCGAATGTCGGTTTCGAAGTAGATGTCGAACAGTCCTTTTCGAATCGCTTCCCTCGCGACCGTCGCATCGCGGTAGACGTCGTAGCGGATCGCATCGAAGTTGTATCGACCGCGGTTGACCGGGATGTCCCTTCCCCAATAGTCCTCGACGCGCTCGTAGCGGACATAGTCGGCGTCGAAGTCGGCCACGCGATAGGGCCCGCTGCCCACCGGCGGCACCAGGGTCGGGGTACTCGAGTCCTTGCCTTCGTAGTAGTGCGCCGGTCGAATGGGGAACCAAGTCAAGGCCACCAGGTTCGAATTGGTGAACGCGCGCCGGTGCCGAATGATCAACTCCCTGGCGTTGACGATCTCCAGCGCTTCGATCCATGACTGGAGATAGACCTTCCCGAAGGCTCGCTTCAACAGTTCGTCGTAGGAGAACCTCACGTCCTCCGTGGTCACGGGCACGCCGTCGTGCCAGCGCGCCTTGTCGTTGAGCCGGATGAAAAGGGATCGCCGGTCGGCGGACAGGGCCACGCCGTCGGCAAGCTGGCCGTAGAGGCCTGACAGTTCATCCGCCGAACGGATCATCAGCCGGTCGACGGTTCTTCCCAGGCCCTGTGCGCCCGGTACGCCGGTTCCCGGCACGCCGGCGAAGTTCCGGATCGGGTTGGTTGCCGCGAGCCTCAGTTCGCCGCCCTTCGGCGCGTGGGGGTTGGCGTATTCGAAGTGCTCGAAATCGGCGGGGTACTTCAGTTCATGCAAAAGCGAAATGCCGTGCCGATAGGCCGGCTGTTCCGCAATGGATGGGATCGCCAACAGCAGGATCAAGCCCGGCAGGCAACGCTTTTGCAGCGAGGGCCATTTCATTCGCCTTCCTAGTTGAAAGGCATCACAACTGATCCGTTGCCATGGTCCTGATCCACGGTGGCGCGGTAGTAGGGAATCGGCTCGGCAATCGCGTGCGCGGCCCCGGCTGGATTCGAACCGTATCTTTCGGGAATGACCGTGCCTTGCCTGGCGAGCCGTGCGGCCAACGTGATTCTCCCGGCTCGTATGTCGGCGTTTCTGCGGAGTTCCGGGTTGGGTGCGCCGAAGTAGCCGGGTCGCCAGTCCTCCTCCCTGTGTCCGTAGGCCAGGCTGCGATGCAGCAATGCGGAATGGAATACCGCGAATTCGCCTCTCCTGAGTGTCAGCGGCGTGATCCTGTCATGCACGACGTCGGGCATTTCGTCGAACAGACGCGGCAAATTCCGGTCGAAACCGTCGATGGGCAGATGCGATCCTCTTATGTACTCGATCCTGCCGTGTTCCATTCCGAGA
>JAPOYW010000650.1 GCA_026706425.1 Gammaproteobacteria bacterium | reverse complement strand
GCTACGGTCAACGCCGAATTGCTTCGACGCGCCCAGGACGCCCTGGACTTCCGGGTGGCCCCGGCGAGGCCGTCGAAGGACGGCTCCAAAGCGCCGCGCACTATACAGGCATCATCAGCGCGTCACCAGCTAAATATGCAGGTACCCGCCCGCTGCCACAGGGTTCGCGTCGCCTTCCGCGCCCCGTCACTACCGGATCCCCGCATGTTTCGTCTTGATCGCAGCGTGAGAGCCTGACGTTCTGCGACGACTGCGGTAGTGACGGGGCGACGCCTCTGTTCGCGCAATCGGACGGACACCACGATGCCCGGAAGACGACCGCTTCGTCACGAACACCATCAAACGCCACGAACGTCCTGTCTGCGAGACCGGATCAGTGCGAAGAATGGTACGCCATCAACCGCAAAGCGTGTGCCCCAACAAGACTGACTCACCAAGCCATCGGCGTACTGCCGGACCAATTCGACCCAGTCTTCGTGACTATGCAGGAGCGCACCATCCGCCCGCATTTCCTCCGCGTCTAGAAACCCGAGATACACGAGAACCACCGGCACACCCAGCGAGACGACCTTCCATGCCCAAGCGACGCGGTTCGACAGCTGGTACCGGTCGTCACGAGACAGTGAGCAGTCCGCGCCGGTCATGCGTGCCATGCCGGCGCTGGCCTCGGCGATCGCGTCGCCGATCCTTTCGTGGTTGTTCCACCCGTTTGGAGTTCTTGGCAACGATTTGCCTGCCATTGAGAGTTCACTCGCGTGTGCCTTCGCCTCGACCAAAACGAGCCCGCGTGTGCCTTCAATCACGCAAGTGGACGCAAGATCCCAATTCGGGGTATTTGCTCCGCGCCCGACGGCGAGCCACCAACCCTTCAACACCCGCCTTATGCCGACGGACAGGAACTCCAGTTCCCGCTCCAGGCGCGCCTCTCTCGCGGGACGCTCGTCCCATGTGGCGCCGGTTTTCACCGGTACGCCCGCCGGCATCCAGTAGTCGTCCGCGCAGACCCGGACATCGGGCAGGCCCACTAGGCTCGTGAGCGACGCGGCGACGGCCTCCCGACTCCCATCCACCAGTGCAACACAGCGTGGTCGGCTACCCCTCCTGTGTCGGCCAAGCGCTTGCGTCCACTCGGGCTTCACCTCGAACACCTCCATGCCAAAGCCGGTGCGCCTCGCCAAGACCAATCCGCGGACGTCTCGTCGGTGCAGTTGGCGGCCGCCATGATTCCGCGTCGCAGCCAAACCCGAGTCGGCGTCACTCGTTCGGGTCTCCTTCGTCGTCGAGTTCCTTGATCCTCGAATCAACCCACCACATGAACCACCCGGCCGCAAGGCAGAGAAAACCCAAAGCGACGGACATCCCAGGGGAGAAGTAGTACACGATCGCCAGCAACGCGATAAGGGCGAGCGCGGACGGTAGAAGCGCCTTGATCGCCAATGCCCCGACGCCCATTCCCCCTAGGACGGCGACGAAGGTCCTAAGGGCATCGTCGGAGATAAGCCGGGGCCTTTGCCGGCGTGGCCGGCGGCCACCTTCCTCCAGATGACTGTCCACTGCCCGGAACTGACACGCGGCGAGCAGGACTGCGGCCGCGTCCCTGTCCTCCGCGTCAACGGTGAACGACCGGACATGCCGCCATAGGCCCAACGCCGTCTCCATTTCCCGCAGCGACGAGTTAGCCGCCGTTCGGCGGTCTCCGCAGAAGCGCCGCTTGGTGCAGTACTTCCGATTGCCGTCAAGCGAATCGACATCGGCAAGACCGAACTCGCGATCGAGAAATGCCGCCGCCACCTCCACATCGTGCCCAACAACGGGCAGATCGCCGATGAAGGTCCGCAGCATCCGAGCCTCGTCAGAGAATAGTCCGGCGTACGCGACATCCCCGTCCTCGATGCCGTGCAGTCGAGACGCGGACTTCGAAATCGGCAGACCCGGGTTGAACCGTCCCCTCGCTCGCTCCACTCCGACCTCGTCGGACGCCGTGGAAAGGCCGTCCACGATCTCTGGAAGAGTAGCCTTCATCACGACGAGGGCGACGATGCGGTCTCGCTCCGCATCCGGGCCAGTAGTCTTGACGTCCACTACGGCCACGTCGGCTAGCTCATCGAACGACACTTCAATCGGGTGTCGATGCTGCCCATCACGCAAGATCTGCGCCCCTTCATCCCGCCGCTCCGCGTCCATTCGGACCACCTCAATCTGTCAAGCGCCGCTCCACATGACCAGCAGGGGATTGTAGTCCAGTACGCGGACGACACGACAAGCCCGACACCCTATCGACCCCAATCCGTCGCGTCGTCATGGGCCGGTGGCAGCCGGATGCGCGGGTGCATGTACAGCAGCGGTACGCCTACCAGCCTTTACCGCGACTGCGCTTCGGGTCGATCTAGCGTGTGCCCCGACGCTACCGGACTCCCGCAGGGAACGCCACACCACAACCCCTGCAACGCTCGGCGCAAACAGGCGGGTAGTGACGGGGCGCGGAACCGCAGTTTTGCTCCTTCTGGCAGTTCACCACCGGTGCTTGCATGCACTAGTCCCCCAAGCGATCAGGAATAGCGGCAACCTCGCGCGAGCCTTGCTGAACTGGCCAGAACGTAGAACGTAGCCCCAATCGCCACCAGAAGTAGCAGCTAGTGTCAAATATGCGCGCTAGCACAGTAGGACTCCGCCGCGGACGCTGCGACGAGACAGCTAGAAGTACGTTGCGCCAATCTCGGCTGCGACCACCGCGGCTAGGACTGGGGGTACCGCATTGCCCACTTGGGTGAATTGCCGCGCCGTAGCTCCGGCAAACCGGTAATCGTCCGGAAAGGTCTGGAGTCTGGCGCACTCTCTCACGCTCAGAGTTCGAGGAATCTCAGGGTGAAGATGCGAACGACCGCCGCCGTTCGTCCCGCCTGCAATGACCGTCTTGGACGGGCGAGTCGGATCCAATCGGTCGACACGACCGAGTTGGTCTCTTTGCCCATATTCCAGCTTCATGTAGCGGTCAACGGACATGACCTTGTGGTTCCGGGTATCGTGATTGAACGCCCCCTTCCCCGGAAGCCTCGCCAAGACGCCCCCGCAGCCGACAGGGTCGCCGATAGGCTTGATCGCGAAATCCCCCGGCAGGCGCGATCCCACGACGATCATCCTTCGTCGATACTGGGGTACTCCGAAGTCCGACGCATCGTACACGCTGGGTTCCGCGACCCGGTAGCCACCATCCTCAAGCATGCCGATTGCAAGCGACAGTTGATCCCCTCCATCAACGTCCCGAAGGCCAGGCACGTTCTCGATCACGAACACAGCCGGTTTAAACTCGAGGATCAGCTGTACGTAGCTGAACAACAGCGAGCCATTCTCGGCGTGCTCGAAGCCGACACGTTTGAAGTTCGGGCCTGCCTTGGAAAACCGTTGATTGGCAGCAATGGAGAACGGCTGACACGGTGGACCACCGACGAACACACCTTCAAACGGGCTACTCACCAACGGGGAGAGGTCCCTCACCACAGCCTCGAAGTCGGACACATCGCCGGTATGGAACGGTGGCCCGAACACCGTCCAGTTCGGACGGTTCATCCTCAGCGTGTCGCAGAACACTTCGGAAATCTCGAACGCAGCCTTGTGGGCAAAGCCCACGGCCTCGAACCCAAGATCCATCCCGCCAGAGCCGGTGAAGAAACTGACCACGGGGACGTCTTCGACGACGGGACCGAACGACGTAAGGCATGTGGGCTCTCCGCCGCGCCATTCGAGGCTCCTACTGTCTTCGTATACCAGATCGTCAATCGTCAGCCCGGCTGGCTCGAGCGCTTCCGAAATGTCCACGTCCATGCCCGCCGCACTTAGGAGCCCTTGCTGTGCGTCAAAGGACGCCGGCAGCCGTCTCATCGTTCCCTGCGTCATCACGTCACCGCCAAATGCTCGAACTTCGCCTCTTCGTACGCTTCTCGTGCCTCGCCAGAGTCAGCGAAGTCGAGCTGGTCTCTCGCACCAAGCCACTTGTCGTAGTAACGGTGGACTGCACGATGGCAACTCGGGCAGTTGGCAACCAAGTCCTCAAGGACGGTGCCGTCATCCGAGGTCCGAGCACCGGAGCAGAGCGGGAGCAGATGGTGTACTTCGAGAAGCCGATCGGTCCACGGATAGGACCTGTGTGTGTTCATGCCACACAAGTCGCAATCTGGACTAGGGTTCTCCTCGAAGAATCGTCGTCGAATCATCTGATTACGCTCTGTAGTCAAGTGCGTCCGCCTTACACGAGTGCCTTCCGGGAATGAGGCGAACCCTGCCTCATCGACATTGCTCACCGTACTCGCCGGATAGTCGAAATTCATCTCCGCCACCGCGGCCGGAAACAGCTCCGCCCTGCGGAGAATCTCTTTCGCTTGATCGGCGTGTGGCGACCCGCCTATTGGCGTTAGATCGCAGAACAGATTCTGGGCATCGTCCCCGTCCAAAGAGACGGTGATCGAGTCTTGGATCGCCGTCAGGTAAGAAAGCTGCGCGAGAACCTTGATGCTCTCGTTCGCTTGCCGATCCTCGTCGGACCGGACCACGGGACTAGGATTGGCGATCAGGTGCAAGAACTTAGTGTCGTCTTCGTCACCCACGAATTGACTCGCCCTGTACGCCCCGACGATTTCGGAGATGGCCGTATGCGCTTGACCTTGCGTCGCCCTCGCAAGGAGAAAACGCAGGACGAAGAGCAGTGGGTACCGGAATCCGACCGTGTGGTCCCAAGAACGCAACGCCGGAGAAGGGTCGGTTGTGGCTCGCGCCAGGAAGTGCAGGTACTCATCCGTGGTCACCTTGCCATCTTGCGCCAGCAGGCTCCCGACGACCGTCATCTCCGCGTGTTTGGATCCCTTAGGAGTCGCCAGCATCGCAATCCGGAAGACGCGACCATAGTTCCGCCAGGGGCGGTAGCGAGAGTCGTCGGGCAGGAACGGCAAGCCAACGGCCGACTCAAGCGTGACCCGATCCGCCTGACGGAGATCGAACTTCACGCCGAACTTTGCCATCTTGCGCAGTTCGTCGAACTGAAAGTACTCGAGCCTTCCTTGGTCCCACTTCCACATCGCGATTCGGCTAGCTCCGTCCGGCGTCCGACAATGCTACGCGCCACCTAATCCGGGTGGCATCCGCAAGTCGTATAACGAACCACTGTATGGATGTCAAGTGTCCATTCGTGAAATGCCTATGAATCAATGGGTTGTGAGGAAGCCGTCCGTGGTGCGTCACTCATCTCCATCCGAACCCCGCATCGCCCTATTGTGACTCACACTCGCGTCAAGTGCGACCACCCGTACTGTCCAACGCGAGGTGAGGGTGAAGCACAGAGCCGATTCCAACGCGAAGTGAGGGTGAAGCGGATGTCCGGCGCACCATTCGGTGATGATCG
>JAPOYW010000681.1 GCA_026706425.1 Gammaproteobacteria bacterium | reverse complement strand
CCGAGATGCTGGAGCAGACGATCCGCCGCTACCAGAACCGCGCGGTCGAGGCGGCGCAGGTGATCGAGGAGCTGATCGCCCTCGCCCGCGACATGCGTGAGGCGAACGCCCGCGGCGAGAGGCTCGGGCTATCGGACGACGAACTCGCCTTCTACGACGCCCTCGGCGTCAACGACAGCGCGGTGCAGGTGCTCGGCGACGAGACGCTGCGCGACATCGCGCGGGAGTTGGTCGAGACCGTGCGGGGCAACGTCACGATCGACTGGACGCTCCGCGAGAACGTCCGGGCCAACCTGCGCCGGCTCGTGAAGCGCGGGCTGCGCAAGCACGGCTACCCGCCCGACAAGCAGGAGTCAGCGACCCGGACGGTGCTCGAGCAGGCCGAGGAGCTTTCCGCTGCGTGGGCGTGATCTGTCCCACATACGAAGCCCAGGCGTCAGTCCGTGGTCCTGTCGATATCGAGGACCTTCGCGCGGGCAGCGGCGCCGCCTTCAGCACTCCGCTCGTCGAGCATGCGTTTGACGAATCCTACGGCGCGTCCCTTGGAGAGTACGAACGCCCCGGACATACGAAGCCAAGGCTGAGGGGATCCGACCCGAAAGTTCGGTGGAATCGCGCGCTTCTCGCCCACGACGGCCCAACCGATCGCCAGTCCCTCTCGGGCAAGGAACTTTGCCAGTGGTTCATGCCGCAGGAGCATGGCGCTCGGCCCCTGGGAATGAGCGGTGGGATCCTGTGCGACGAGCCGACCCTCGCCGTCTACGAAGTCGGCGCCGCGCCCGCTCCACCTGGCTCCAAGGCCCGCGACAAGGTCGTCGGCCGGTAAACGCAGCGTGTAGGTTTCGTCGATCGCGCAGTCGAAGCCGCCCGCCTCACGCATGTACTCGCGCGCAACATTGCGAACTTGCACGGGGCAGGACTCTGCCAAGTGGACCCAGCCGTCGTCACCGTAGTACGGCTGTTGGAAGTAGTAAGAGGCCGGTGACCACGCGTGTTCGCCCAGAAACATGTAGTGTGTGCTTGCTGCTTCTGGCATGTGTCGATCCGCAAAGTCGAGACCCTCGATCCACTGCAGGAAGGTCGCCGTGTCGTCTGCTCGAACTAAGTACCCGGTGCACTTGTACCAAATCTCGCGGCGTTCGACGTCGGCCCCTTCGCGGTCCGCCGGCGGTTGTTGCCTCCAAGAGAAGAACCCGTGGCCATTTACCCACAGTGACCGGTCGGCAGAGTCGCTGACGACGAGAAGCTCCTCGACTGCAGGTAGGTCGGCGGTGTTCAGAATCCAGTCCTGAGGATTGCCCGGATCACCCCAGGCGTCGTACCGAGTCGACCCCCACCACGAGACCGCATGACCGTCCCAGGACGTCCCACCCGGCAGGCACCGCAGTGTGCATGACGGATCGATATCCCGGAAGTGCCCCTGCCAAGGTCCCTCATACGCCTGATCGCCCTCTTCGTCTCGAAGAGACTCTCGGTACTGGTAGCGATCGGACACGAGCGCCAGAATCTCGTGGTACGCGATCCACTGATACTTCTTGCCGATCCGCTCGGCCTTTGATGCTTCGCGTCCGTTCTGACCAACGGAGAATCGGTCGAAGCGCCCGAAGCGCTCAGTCGTCCATCCGAGTTCGAACACCCGCCAAAGAACGTACCGCTGGATCTCGCGAAGGTCGAACCGAGGACCTCGCCGCGCCTTGAAGTCGAGTTCCGGTGCGGCCAGGATCTCGGTCAGCCGGCGCGAATGCTCTTCGGACAAGACCAGCTCCAGTGCAACACTCGCTTGTGCCCGTTTCGCCTCGAGCGCCGCGACCTCGGCGGGAAACGCCGCGGACAGCCCGCGCTCAATGCTCTCGCGGTCCGCGAAGTCGATACTCCCCGACGTGCCATCCCTCTCACGCTGCGCAAGCCAGTCGTCGAAAAGAGAGCGCGCCGCCGCGTCGCGGGCGGCATGCTCGTCCCTGAACTCCACCCAGGCGGCGCGTTCGGTGGTCGAGAACTCGTCAATCAGGGCACGTAACAGGTCCTCAGCACGAGCCGGAGGCTCCCACTCGGGCTCCTCAAGTGTCAGGGACAGCCAGTTGGTCCAAGACGAATTGGTGCCGATCACATAGCGCGCGAAGTCGTCCTCCATGACCGAGTCACCGATGTGGTTTCGCGCCCACTCAAGCTCGCCGCTATCATGGGAGCCCTTGGACCAATCAGGCAGCAGCGGCTTGACGTCCTCTTCGGTGGGGATTCTGGGCCAGTGACTCCTGTACGGTGGGCGAACACGGTCGACTGCAACGTCGATCGTCGACTCAAGGTAAAGTGCACGTTCGATAACGCCGCGTGCGTAGTCCCGAAGGAGAATATGCGGAGGCGGGCTCCCTGAAGCAAATACGCTATCGTACACGGAGGCGGCAAGAGTACCGACCGCGTCGGGATCGTGGGACCGCATGGCAACTCCGTACGCCGCGGCGTATATGCGCTCGACGACGTACGGGTCGTCCACGCGCGCGAACCTCTGAATCAACCGCACAACGGTTGCCAAGCGGTCGGTCAGGAGGTTCACGAGCGCGGCCGTTGCGCGGTCACGCAGGAACCGATTCGAGGTGGTGAGCATCCACGACAGCGTGACCGCGCACAGTTCAACGGCTTCGTTCTCGATCGACGTGCTCGGGTCCACCGAGGAAGCCCAATCCAGGAGCCTGTCGACGGCGCCGCGGTGACCGTACAGGTGATGGAGGTCCGCGCTCCACCATGCATCCCGATCCGGCATCGTTTCCGTCCGAAGCCGTCGATCGAGATACCAGGCGTTGAGCGGGTGGCTAGGCAACGTGGCCACTGTGAGCAGCACGTCGACCGTGTCGCGCCGGTCGCCTTCGCTTCGAGATAGCTCGGTCAGTGTTCGGTGTGTGTCCTCCGAGAAGGCCCCGTGCGTTCGCCAGATGAGACTCTGGCGGAACGCGGCCGCGAGCCCCCATCGATGGGCACAGATTGGAGCAACAGCGATGAGCTCCCGTCCGGTCTGCTCCGGAATCTGGATGCACAGGGCCTCCAACAGCCCGGGGGTAACGTAGCGCCGTTCATCGCAGACGAAGCCCAAGCCTCCTTCCGCCGAAAAAGAGGAGGCCGGGTCGTTGACGTCGAGGTATCGGTTCAACAAGCCGCTGGCCACAAGATGGTCGCCAAACCGCTCGTATCCGATGAAGACTACCACGTCGGGACTGGCTGCCGGCGAATGGGCCACCTCCTCAACGAGAACACCCTCGGCAACCAAGCCCCGGTAAAGGGATCGCTGGAACTCGCGACCCGCGAGAAAGTGATTGACCACTTCTCCCGCCTTGGTCAAGGTAAGCCAAGGCTCTTCGGAATCGAGAGTTGCTTCCGCAAAAGCCTCCAGGGCCCGTCGTGCGAGTGACGTCCGAGGATCAAAGCCCAAACTCGTCGCCAGTCGATCGTTGACCGTGCTGAGCCACAGATCAAACACCGCGGTGATGCCTTGATACCCGCGTGGAAGGCGTGGCTCACCCTTCGCTTTGAGACCGCGACACAGCGTCTTGAGGAAGAGTGGATTCTGGAACTCCGGCGCCAGAAGCGGGGTCGATGGAAGCTCTAGGCCGTAGTGGACGAAGAACGTCTTGGTGGCGTCGTACTCGCGTCCACTGAACCCGGAGTGTATCGCGACGGAGGCACGGGAGCGTACTTCCGCGGGAACGATGATCTCTTCAAAGGACGAACGGACGGAGAGCACGACACCAACCCATGGCGAGCGTTCCAAGTGTGCGAGGAAGCCGGCGAGGTGGCTGGGCCAGATGTTCCGTCCGTTGCCTTCATTCGTGGCGTCGATGAGCAGCAAGGCTCGTGAGTCGGCAGCCTGTGCCGCGGCTTCGAGTGCACCGACGAACTCCTCCGCTGATAGACTCGACAGGTCTAATTGCTGGAGCGCTTGAGACCAAGGTGCCTCATTACTCACAAAGCGTTGGCCCATCAGCAACACGGTGGGGATGCCGGAGGAGATGCGGCGTTGTGCGAGGTCACATAGCAGATGAGTCTTGCCAGTACCTGCTGCGCCTCGCAGTATCAGAAGAGAGTTGTCGGCGATTGCACCCAGATGCAAGAATGAGTCCCGTGTTATTTGGAGTTCGGAGATGAGACGTAGAAGCCGGAGCCTGCAGTCTCGGAACGGGTTGCTTCGGTACGAAGACGGGCTTCCTTTCGTGTTCTGGGATTCTGTTTCGGCGTTCTTATCGAACTGGCGTTCGCGGGCCACTAGAAGTCGCGACAGTCGCTCGGCTGCATGGTTTACGGCAAGGATCTGTTGGGAAATGGCTTCGAACGGCAGAGGACCTGTCGGTTGCGCTGTGACCGCGCCGATGGCAGCGAGAACCTGCTCGGCCTTCGACGACACGGCGGCCAGCTGGGAAGAAACGTCGGAGTCGGTCGGGCCGTCAGTGTACTCGGAGTACTGGGTTGCTTTCAACTTCTGGCGAATCCTCCGGGCCCGAGCCTTTTCCTGGTGGAAGAAGCGGTCCGTACGTCCAAAGGCGTCGAACTCCCGAGCGATAGGCAAGTCAACGTGGATCTCCGGGGTATAGCGAGGTCCGGCGGTGGCCACTGCCTCATGGAGCCGCGCGGTAAACCAGGCTGGATCGAACCGGTGAACGTCGAACCAAAACCGTACACGGCCGAGATGGATTGGTCGCGTGAGACGATCGATTAGCTCATGGCTACCCCAATAGACGAAATCCACACTCATTCCACGGTCGGACGCCCAGTTGCTCCACTTCGCGACGTGGCTTGTCCAGCGGTCCTTCGCGGACTTGCGGCCGTCTATCCGCGCGTCTGCGAGATCTAGCGGCGCGCAGACGAAGTAGCGCACGAGTTTTGGGTGCTTCTGGAGTGCGGTTCGGATGCTTCCATCGATCTGGGGCCATTGAGGAGCCCCAAGGTGGTCTACGTACTTGGATTGCCAGCCCCACTCGGCTCCGTCCCTCAGGACGGCGTAGCATTCTATCCCTGCGTCCGGCGTACCCTTACGAACGAACGTAGAGCCGGGGGGGATCTCCGCGCGCGCAAGCTGAGCGCACAGCTCTTCGAAGCCCTGGTCGCGCCGGCCGTCCAGAGGTCTAATACTGTTCCAGTCCAGCGTCATGGTTCGGTAGGGTGGTGGTCGACCGAGAGTGGATTCTACCCATCCGGCGAAGGGCGGCGACTGAGGCGGTGCGATACCCGGCGCAGGCGACGGCGGTGCGAGGCTGCGGCGCAGCGTCGGCTGGCGGGCGTGTGGGGGCGCAGGGTCTTCGGCAACCGCGGTGAGGCAGGGATTCGAGCCCGAAGCGGCGCGAGCGCGCAGTGACCGAACCACTGCCTGAGAGACGACACGGAGCGAAGGCGAAGCGTTGGCGGTGAGGCAGGGATTCG
>JAPOYW010000332.1:1184-5413 GCA_026706425.1 Gammaproteobacteria bacterium | reverse complement strand
CGGAGCGGATCGCTGGCTGGTCGTCATGTTGGAGTGCCAACCCACGGTGGACAGGAGGATGGCGCGTCGTGTCCTGCATATCGTTGGCATGGCCTACGAGAAGCTCCGGCGCAACCAGCAGCTCGATCCGGACGGTCGACTTCGCGTTCTCTGTTTCGTGATCCACTCGGGAGGGCGTGCCTGGACGGCGCCCGGCGTGGCCGATCAGGTGGGGGTGTCCGCGGCCGGCGAAGTGCTCTCGCTGTTGTCGCAGCCCTACGTCGCA
The DNA here is from genome assembly GCA_026706425.1 of Gammaproteobacteria bacterium. GTDB lineage: Bacteria > Pseudomonadota > Gammaproteobacteria > Pseudomonadales > Azotimanducaceae > VXYL01. Next base: position 5,148 of record JAPOYW010000332.1, on the reverse strand, counting down.
CTTGACGCCCGAGGGGGTGTCCGGGAACAATTTCCTGAGCGGAATTTCGTCGCCACGCTGTTCCATCTGACCGCGAGTTCGACGGTCGCCGAAGTGCTCGACGTGCTCCGCGACCTCGGCCGATGGCTGTCGGACGAGGCCGGCGATCAGGCCGAGCCGGTGTGCGCCGTGTACGGCGAGTGGCTGGCAACGTGCATGCCGCGGCTGTTTCTGCGCAGCCGGGCATCGGCGCTGGTCGAGCAATTGACGCAGAGCAGGACGGAGGACCAATCGATGACCGCCTTGGCGGAACGCATGGAACGGGAAGCAGCCCAATGGCGCCGTCGCGTGAGGAAAAGCCGGCAGGAAGGCCGGCGGGAAGGCCGGCAGGAAGGGATGGACCTTGGCCTTGCCCATGAGCGCTCGTTGCTTCGGCACCTAGCGGCGCGGAAGTTCGGCGATACAACGGGCGATCGGTTGGCGCGACGTCTAGTCGATGTGAGCGACACGGACAAGCTCGCAGAGGTCGGTGCCCTGATCATCGAGTGCGATACGAGCGCCTCCTTCCTTGATCGGATTTGACTAGCGCAGGTTCGTGGGCGTGTACGGTACCGCCTTTCACGTACGTTGATTTAAAGCTGCCGTTTCCTGGACGGCGCTCACCAATTCGTGAACGCACCGTCCGGACGGCGAAGTTCCGGTGGCCAACCGTTCCACGGTGCGGGATGCGCCTCGGCCAGTGCCTCGTCGAATTCGACGCCCAGTCCGGGCACATCCCGGCAGCGGGCATAGCCGCTTTCCCACAGGATCTGCTGCGGGAACAGGTCCGTGGCGGTGGTACCCGGCGCGGTTGGCATTTCCTGCACGCCGACATTGGTGGTCGCCATGCACAGCGCAACACCGGCCGCGGCGCTCACCGGCCCCAGCGGATTGTGCGGAACGATGTCGATGTAGTGCGTCTCGCACCAATGGGCGATCTTCAAGGCTTCGGTCAAGCCGCCGACGAGGCCGAGATCGATGCGGGCGTAGTTGATGAGTTCCTCCTCGATGACCTCCCGGAACGCCCACTTCGACGTCCACTGTTCGCCGGCCGCTATGGGCACGGAGACGTGTCGGGCAAGTGTCCGGTAGCTCGCCGGGTTCTCGGAGCGGAGCGGATCCTCGATGAAGAACGGGTGGTAGGGTTCGAGGCGCCGGCACAGGTCGACGGCATGCGCGGTGTCGAGCCGGGTATGCACGTCGAGGCAAAGCCCGGGCTCGTCGCCAACGGCATCGCGCACGGCGGCCATGTCCCGGACGGCGTCGCGTACGGCCTCCGAGGGCTCCAAAACGTCCGTCTCGCCGGCTTGGATCGCCACGGGCCAGCGCAGGAATTTCCAGCCCGCCGCCAGGTGGGCGTGGCAGTTGGCGATGAGGTCGTCGAGGTTGCCTCCCTCCACATGCGGGTAGCACACGACCTTGTCTCGGACCGGCCCTCCCAGAAGCCGATAAACGGGCAAGCCGAGCGCCTTGCCCTTGATATCCCAAAGCGCAACGTCGATGGCGCTGATGGCGCACCCGTAGACCTTGTCCGCCGGAAAGTACGAGCCGCGGAACATGCGTTGCCAGTGACGTTCGATCGCGAGGGGGTCTTCGCCGACGAGCATCTCTGCCAAGTGCTTGAGGGCTTGGTCGACGGCGGCACCCCAGCCGCCGATTCCGACCTCGCCCAAGCCGGAGATGCCCGCATCGGTCTCCACCTTGACGATAAAGTACCGCCGGGTCCCGTCGTGGCAGCAGAACGTCTTGATCTCGGTGACTTTCATGGTTCGTACCGGTTGGCCCGCAAAGCAGTGAGTATGACGCAGCACCATGGAACTGCCCGAACCGAATCCTCAGTCGTCCTGGGTGTCATGGAGCGGCGTCGTTCTTGCGCAGTTCCCATCTGTAGACTTGAGCAAAGCTCGTAGGGGCGGGGCTATCGCGCCCGAAGGGCGCGCCCTCGCCCGCGCCGCACGCAACGGCGAATTCGCTCGGGCCGGGACAAGCCCGGCCCTACGATCTGATCGTCGGCGCAGGTCTTCTCGTCAGTCTGAGGCGGGGCCTCGCTGGCGTTCTTGAGACGGCGCCAGCATTGCAGTTGAACGGAGTTTTTGGCGAAACCGTAGGTGCGACGCTTGTCGTCGCCCGGCGAGGGTGGCACGGGACGGGACAAGCCCGCACGTCTTCGTCGGTCTGAGGCCGGGCCTCGCTGGCATGGTTGGCCTGGCTCGACCCGACCCGTTGCCGACTCGTCAGTCCCTTGGATTGCCGCTCCCTGCGCCAGTTGGATATCCCGGCGAACAGCGGGTCGCTGAAGTTGTGGACTCGTACACCGACCGCCGACGCCAGTCTGATACGGTCGGTATGCTAGGGGGCTTCCACGCCATGCAAATCCACCCGCATGAACACATTTCTCGTCGTTTTCGTGCCAGCCGTGGCCGCCGCAATGGGCGCACATTCCGAGACGATTCCTTACTTCCCGTCAGCGAGCGACCCCGACCTGCAGGGGTTCGTCCGGGTGGTCAACCACTCCGGAGAGGCCCGTCAGGTGTCCATTCGGGTGACCGACGACTCCGGCACGACCAACGAATCCACAGTGCTGGACATCGGCGCGGACGAGACGGTCCACTTCAATTCGGCCGACCTTGAATTCGGCAACCATGCCAAGGGGCTATCTGGTGTCGGCGCGGGCACGGGCGATTGGCGGCTGGAGATCACCGGCGAGGCGAACGTGCAGACCCTCGCCTACATCCGCACGCCTCGGGACGGGTTCCTGACCGCGATGATGGACACGGTGCCGCGCATCGGGAACCGGCACCACGTACCCGTGTTCAATCCGGGAAGCAACGTCAACCAGGTGAGCAGGCTTCGGCTGGTCAACACGGAGGACGAGCCCGTCGAGGTGGCTGTCCTCGGGATCGACGACAACGGCGCGGAATCGACGGCGGGTTTGACGGTCCCGGCCGGCAGCGCATTGACCGTCACGGCGGCGGAACTCGAAGAGGACGGGTTGGGCGACGGCAGCGGCAAGTGGCAACTCGTGCTGGTCGCCGATGCCCCGCTGATCGCCGTCAACCTGATGTCCTCGCCGACGGGGCATGTCACGAACCTGTCGGGTTCGCCCAGGGTGCTTTGGCGCGGGTTGGAGGTGGTGGAGGAGTCCCGCTGCCCGGACGCGAGGTACGACCGGGACGAGTACGGAAGCAGCTACCATAGCAAGGAGGACGACATCATCGAGCAATTGGGGGCGATCTTCGATCCCTACACGGGCATCTGCTACGCGTCGGACAGCGAGACGACCATCGACCACATGGTCGCGCTGCACCAGGCGCACCACAGCGGGATGTGTTTCGCGGACACGGACACGAAGCGGACGTTCGGCGGCGACATTCTCAACCTCACCCTGGCAGCCGGCGAAGTCAACGGCAGGAAAGGCGCGCTGGACGCGTTCGACTGGATGCCGGAGATGAACAGGTGCTGGTTCGCCCGGCGCGTCGTGGATGTCAGGCTGAAGTACGGGATGACCGTGGACAAGGCCGAGGCGGAAGCCCTGGAGCTTGTGCTTGCCGGGTGCGAGAGCACCGAGATCGTGAAGCCGGATTGCGCCAGCGGAGACTGATACTGGCGGGATCCTTGTGGCGCAAAACGTACCCTGTCCTACCGGACAAGATGGCTCGAGCGATTGGCTTGCTCCTGGCGGGTGCGGGTTTTGGGTTGAGGGCGAGCGCCGAGCCTGCCGAAGCTGCATTGACAGGGGTCAATCGACCGTGCGAGCGTCAGGTGGGGCAGCCTTGCACTACCGAGTTGCCATTGCTCAAGGTCGACAGACATCACCGCATCGTGTCGGCGCTTTGTCCAATGTTGGCGGCCCTAGGCTGTGGTGGCGGGGGAGGGGGCGGCTCGACAACATCCTCGTTTCAGATTCCGGACGGTCCGGCAGAGCCGACCGAAGATGCGGCCATCG
>JAPOYW010000332.1:0-1145 GCA_026706425.1 Gammaproteobacteria bacterium | reverse complement strand
ACCGGTATGGCGTCGGTGCCAAAAGCACTGTGACAACCATGTCGGGATCGCAAATCCGAGAGATACGGGCCGGTAACAACTATGTGTCGCAGAACCCGTTGGAGGTCCATGTGGGACTCGGCGCGGCCCAGGTGGCCGACGTGACCGTGCTGTGGCCGGATGGTATGGAGTCGTTCCTTGACGGGGTGTCGGCGGACCAGTTGCTGACTGTCGTCCACCCGGACAACGACTGAGCGCTCTTCGAGTCCGACCAGCCAGCCGCGCCGACCTAGACTCCCTGCAGTTCGACGAACCGGCGGTAGCGGCTCGCGGGATCCGCCATCAACGCGTCGTGGCTATTGTCATCCGCCACCTCGCCATCTTCGAGGAAAATGATGCGGCTTGCCCGTCGGATGGTGGAGAGACGGTGGGCGATGACGATGATCAGCCTGTCCCGCTTGGCGGTCAGAACGGCGTCTAGCAGGGCGTTCTCGGTCTGTGGATCGAGGGCCGCGGTCGGCTCGTCGAGAATGAGGATCCTTGCGTCTCGAACCAGCCCGCGAGCGATACTCAGGCGTTGCTGTTGCCCAACCGACAAGGTGTTCCCGGAACGGCCGAGCGGGGTGTCGATCCGGGCCGGGAGAGGGTCGATGAAATCCATGCAACCGGCGGTTTCCAGCGCAGTGTACATGTCGGCTTCGGTTGCCTCTGGGTTGGCCAGAAGGAGGTTTTGGCGGATGCTGTCGGACAGCAGGAGATGTTCTTGGAAGACGTAGGCGATCTGCGCGCGTAGGCTGTCCAAGTTCGCTCCAGCGACATCCCGGCCGTCGAGGAGGACGCGCCCCGTGGTCGGGGCCAGGAATGCGGGGATCAGATAGGCCAGACTGGTCTTGCCTGCGCCGGTAGGTCCGACGAGAGCCACGAGTTCACCTACCGGCAATTCTAGGTTCACGTTGTTCAATGCGTGGCGACCGTCCGGGTACCGGAAACTCACGTTTTCGAATTTGACACCTTGACGAACAGGCGGTAACAGCGTGCCTTTCCCATCCGCCTCGACGTCAAAGTCGAGAAAGAAAAACACGCGACGCATGTCATCCACAGGTTCCTGAAGTTGGATCCAGAAGCCGCCGATGTATATCCCGCTCTGCACCATTTGATAGAAGATG
>JAPOYW010000670.1 GCA_026706425.1 Gammaproteobacteria bacterium | reverse complement strand
CATGACCAACCCGAACGACATCGAACAGCTTGTTCCGGGTCTGCAGTTCGGCGACAACGGCGAGCAGGTCGGCCAGGGAACGGTCATCCGTGGAATCGGTTCTCGACTCGCGGGGGAGACCCACTCGGACCTGGCTGTGGCGACCTACGTGGATGGCGTCTACACCATCGGCACGTACGGTGTCGCGCCGAACCTGTTCGACGTCGAACGGATCGAAGTGGCGCGTGGTCCCCAAGGGACGCTCAACGGGCGGAACTCGATCGCCGGATCGATCAGCTACTTCACCAAGCGGCCCACCGACGAGTGGGACTCGCTGTTCCAGGTGGAATTCACCGACCAGACGACCCAACGCTACAACGTCGCCTTCGGTGGACCGCTCGTCGGCAACCTGAGCTTCCGCATCAACGGCGGCTTCTACACCGGCGACGGTGCTCAGGAAAACAGTGGACTTGGTGGCGACTACGCGGCGCCGGATCAGACGACTTTTACCCCACAATTGCGCTACAAGACGGATCGCCTCGATGTGAACGTGCGACTCGCGCTTGTCAACGACGACGGATCGCCCCGTATGCAGGTTCCGCTCTCGGAGCGAGACCGCACCTCCGAGTGCATCGAGGATCCGCTTTCCCTCGACGAAGAACCCGAATGCGAAACCAATGTCTGGTATCTCTACACGCAACCCCTGCCTTCGGTACCCGACGGTTGTCCCCCCGGAACACCGGGTTTCGAATGCGGCGACATCTCGAACAAGCTGCACGTTAACCGCCCCGGAATATCCGGCAGCGAGGGCGACCAACGGACGGCCAGTGCCGACTACCAGCTCACGGAGTCCTTCTCGCTACGCTACAACTACGGAAGCACCGACAACTTCCAGCAGGTGACCCGCGACAACGACTTCACCAACCGGGTCGGCAGTTCGGCCGACCCGCTTCTGTCCGACGATGCCGGGGTTCCTTTCGACGACGTGGTCCTCGGTGTTACCTACGACTACACCGAAGAGTCCCACGAGTTGCAGCTCATATCCGAGCTTGACGGCAAGGTGAACTTCATTGCCGGGGTTTTCCGATACAACAATCACACCACCTGGAGTGTACCGGTGTGGAACTACGGGAGTTCGTTCCGCTTCCAGAATGCCGACGAGGCCGCCGTGGCGGCGTCACCGATTTTCGGTTTCGTACCGGTGTCCAATTGCCAGGATGTGCTGACCAACGTCATCGAGGGATTCGGCATCGGCGTATCCCGAGGCGGACGCGATGTCGCCCAGGGTTGGGATTGCCCCCAAGGTAACGACCACACGCAATTCTTTCTCTTCTCGACCAACGGTGGGTCGACGACGAATGCCACCTTCGTCAATGCCGAGTACCAGGTCAACGAACAGTGGCAGGTATCCGGCGGTTTGCGCTACACCGAGGATGAGAAGGAACAGCTCTTCGACGGTGGCTGGATCATCTTTCCGATCGGCGGTGTGCCATTGATCCTCTATTTCGATGACTCGGACCTGAAGAAGCGGACATGGGGCAAGACCATCGGACATGTCAGCGTGGAATACGCGCCGGCACCCGACCAACTGATCTACGGTCGTCTGTCCACCGGGTACCGGGCCGGCGGGTTCAACACTTTTTCGCCGGGAGCGCCAACTGACCCGATCAAGGAAGAGACCCTCGTCAACTACGAAGTCGGCATGAAGGGTTTGTACCTGGACCGACGGCTTCAGCTCACGGCGGCGGCGTTCTACAACGACTATTCGGACTACCAGATCAACGGCACCAAGGAGAATCCCAATCCGATCATCCCACCGACAGCCGATTCGCCGCTCATCGAGTTCACCGACAACATCGAGAGCAACAAGATCTGGGGTGCCGAGGCCGAGTTCATCTACCAGGCCAACGAGAACTGGCGCTTGAGCGGCTACTACGCTTGGCTGGGTTCGGAGATCGGCGAGCACGCGGAGGTTGTCCGGGGCGATCCGAATCCGACCTATGGGGTCTGGGAGCACCTCGATTTCGAGACCGGCGAACCCAGGGTCAGCGCTTACGTCCTACCCACGGACATGACCGGGAACGAGCTGCCGATGCAGCCGAAGCACAAGTTCGCGGTGACGGCGGCCTACTCGAGACCACTCGACATCGGCGGGGACTTGCTGCTGTTGTCAACCTACAGTTGGACCGGCGAGCGGCACGCGGACTTGAACAACTCGCCAATGGCCGATCTGGAGGCCTATGGCCGATTGGACCTGAGGGGTACGTGGACCTCGGCCAATGGAAACCTCTCCGCAACGCTGTTCGTCCAGAACGCACTCGACAAGATCGGCTTGATCGAATTCCTGCAGCGGTCGACGAACAGCAGCGTGCCTCATATGGGCACCTTGACGGATCCGCGGCGCATCGGCCTCCAAGTGCGGTGGCGCCCGTAGGGGACGGACCCAGGAGTCCGCGCCGCAGAAACGGGGCGTTAGCGCCGTTGATGGCGCGGAGTCCTGGGCCGGTGGGGGCTGGGGCCAGACGGCGAGCAAGCGAGCGTCTGGCGGCGTTGTCCCGTCCCGCCGACGTTAACGCGCCGTCGGGCCCCGCCGCGCTCGCGCAGGGAGGCGTTGTCGGTAGCCGTCGACCATGACCGAAACAACCTGGGAGGCCTATGCCGGACCGCGTGTTGAACGGGCCCTCGCCCTCGGCAACCGGGGTCCGGTCCGTCTTGACGACGACGGCCATCTTGTACAGGACATCCTCGACGCGTACCGCAGGAACGGGTTCTACGTGTTCACAGGCGTGCTGGACGAGAAAGAGGTCCGCGAGTTGACGGCGGAGTTCGACGAGATACTCGACAACGTTCCCACCGCATTGAATGGCGACACCGACCGCTACGGCAGGCCATCGCCGTTCGGCGGCTACTTCACCATGGTCGAGGACGAAGACGACCCGGACGCACCGGCCCGGGTGTCGCTGCTGTCGCACCCGTTCATCTACATGGAATCGACCTTGAGGGTCTATGCACACCCGATGATCCTCGCCATCGCCGAGAGCCTCTACGGAGCGGATTTCGTACCGTTCCACGAGGGCATCTTCTACAAGGCGCCCGGCAACGGGTTTCCCACCCGCTGGCACCAAGACGGACGTACGCATTGGACGGAGGACGGCGAAGCCGTTGAGCAACCAGACGGTAGCGGCAAGTGCCATGGCTACAACATGAGCGTGTCCTGGTCCAACTGCACGGCGGAGAACTGCCTGTGGGTGGTCCCGGGCAGCCACCGACGATGGCTATTGGCGAAGGGCGGTAAGTTTCCGCCGATCACCGAACGGTTGCCGGACGCCGTGCCCATGCTCCTCGAACCCGGCGACTGCGGCATCGTCAACCGCAGCGCCTTGCACGGGTCCTACCCCAACAAGTCGGCTGAACGACGCGTGACAATGGTGCTCGGCTTCCACCAGCGCCGTTCGGCGATCGGCGCGACGACAACGAACGTGCACGCCTTCAAGCAACCGGGGACGAGCACCAAGAAGATCACCTATTCCGAGGACTACGTGCTGCGGCGAGCGCGGATGATCCCGCTGGCGATCGACGCCCGGCGCCAGCATCGACCGGACGAGAAGCCCTTCGAGTATCGAGGGAGCTACATCGGCGACGCGTCGTGGAACGAGGCCACGCGTGCGGAGATTCGCCGCGACGGCGACGAGTATTGGCAACGGGACATCACGCTCTGAAGTCACGCCTTTCCGGCCGCTAGCCGCAGGTTCCCGTTTCCCAGCGAACGCGTAACATCGGATCGTGCGTTCAACGGAGTCGGGAGGCGAGATCGCGAAGGTTGTGATCGTGGGCGCCGGACCTGCCGGTGCGACACTTGCCCTGCTCCTGGCGCAACGAGGCATCGAGGTCTCGCTGCTTGAGCGCCGCCGCGACTTCGCCCGGGAGTTCCGCGGCGAGGTACTGATGCCAAGCGGCCGTGAAGCGCTCGAACAGATGGGACTGGGTGCGCTGTTGGGCGAAGTACCCACGTATGCCGCACAGGAGTTCGCCGTCTTCCTCGATGGCAAAATCGTCTTGGGTGGGCCGTTGAACGCCGAGGACTTCGGTGGCCGGCCGCCGTTGGCCGTGTCCCAACCGGCTTTTCTTCAAGGCGTGATCGACATCGGGCGGCAGATCTCCGGTTTCGAGTTCCTAAGCGGTATCGCCGTCAAGTCGCTTGTACGCGATGGCCCACGCATCGCCGGCGTAGTCGTCCGTGACCCGCTCGCCGGAGGCGGCGAACGCACGCTGGCAGCGGACTTGGTGGTCGGCGCCGACGGCCGCAATTCGATCGTGCGCCGGCAGATGGGGCTTGCGGCGCGATCCATGAGTCCGCCCATGGACGTCGTCTGGTGCAAGCTACCCTGTCCCAAGGGTTGGACGGGTCTCCGCGCATTCGCGGGGCGCGGTCATTTGCTGATCGGCTACCGCACCTGGGACGACGCCCTGCAGCTTGGCTGGGTAATCGCCAAGGGAACATTCGGCGCTTTGCGCAGCAAGGGAATCAGGGACTGGATCGATACCATGGCCAACCACGTACCACCGGACCTCGCCAGCCACCTGCGCCGCCACAGGGAGGGGATAACACGACCCTTCCTGCTCGACGTCGTCTCGGACCGTGTAGATTCGTGGTACCGGCCCGGTGCGTTGGTGATCGGCGACGCTGCCCACGCGATATCACCCGTCGGCGGACAAGGCATCAACATCGCGCTACGCGACGCCATCGTTGCGGCGAACCACCTTGTCCCGGTTTTATCGGAGCGTGCCCACGACGTCGAGGTCGAGAGCGCTTTGGGCAGAGTGGAAGCGGAACGAATACCCGAAGTCGCCCGAATCCAACGCTTGCAGGCGCTTCCCCCGACGGTCGTGATGAGCCGTGCAAAGTACGGTAGTCTGGTACGCCGGACAGCGGCTCTCGCCGCGAATGTCGGCTTGGTTAGAAGGGTACTCACTAGCGCCGCATCGGACTTCCTTTACGGCGTCACCAAGGTCTCGTTGAGAGCCTAGTCAACAATATCGGAGTCGCAGATGCTCGAAAGGCAAGCCGACGGACTGGGGATGACGCCGCAGGCGATGCGGCGATTGGCGGCCAGGGCGGTGGAAGTCCTTGTCGACCGCATCGGCGGGCTCGACAGCGCGAATGCCTGGGACGGCGAGTTTCGCGAAGTCCTCGCGGAACAGTTCGGGGGCCCGCCACCGGAAGACGGCCGGCCCGGAGAAGAGGTCCTGGAGCAGGCCACGCGGGACGTCCTCCCGTACGCAGCTCGGCTTGACCACCCTCGGTTCTTCGGCTTCGTACCCTCGTCTCCCACCTGGCCCGGAATCGTCGCGGACTTTCTCGCGGCGGGCTTCAACATCAACTCGTGTACGTGGCTCGTGTCGAGCGGGACCAGCCAGCTGGAACTCGTCGTCGTGGCCTGGCTGCGC
>JAPOYW010000019.1 GCA_026706425.1 Gammaproteobacteria bacterium | reverse complement strand
GGCATCGCGAGTGCCCAAGAGGTCAACGTCTACTCGACGCGCTCCCACTACGGGTCCGAACCCGCCTTCGAGTTGTTCACCGAGAAGACCGGAATCAAGGTCAACTTCTTCATGGGCAACAACAACGAGGTCTTCGAACGGCTGCGGGCCGAGGGTGCCGACACCGGGGCCGACGTCATGGTGACGGTCGACGCGGGCAATCTGTGGAACGCGGCCCGCGAGGGGCTCCTCATGCCCGTCGAGTCCGAGGTTCTGATGGGGAACGTTCCGGCGCATCTCCGTGACCCGGAGAACCGGTGGTTCGGCCTCGCCGTCCGCGCGCGCACCATCATGTACAGCACCGAGCGCGTGAAGCCTTCGGAGCTCTCGACGTATGCGGCGCTGGCGGATCCGAAATGGAAAGGCCGCATCTGTTTGCGCACGTCCAACAGCATCTACAACCAGTCCCTGCTCGCCTCGGCGATCGGAGTTCACGGCGAAGCGGTCGTGGAGAAGATGATTGGAGGCTGGATCGCGAACGAGCCCGAGATCGTCAATTCGGATCGGCCCGTCCTCCGCGCCATCGCGGCGGGGCAGTGCGACGTCGGGATCACCAACAGCTACTACCTGGCGCGCATCCTGGCCAGAGAGCCCGATCTGCCGGTCGCGCCGTTCTGGGCCAACCAGGAGACGACCGGAACCCACGTGAACATCTCGGGGGCGGGCGTCACCAAGTACGCGAAGAATAAGGAAAACGCAGTTCGACTCCTTGAGTTCATCACCTCCGTCGAGGCGCAGGAGACACTTGCCGCGAGCAGTTTCGAGTATCCGGCAAATCCCGCTGCGGAGCCGCACGCGGTTCTGAAAGGCTGGGGGGGCTTCAAGCAAGAGCAGGTGGGCGTCGCTGCGGCCGGTGAGAATCAGGTGGCCGCGATCAAACTCGCCGACCGTGCCGGCTACCGGTAGGTTCTCATGGTTCGACGCTCGCGAGCGCTCGGCGTCGGAGCATGGCTCACGGCCGCGGTCGTCGCGCTCCCGGTTCTCAGCGTCGCGCTCAATCTGACCTCTCCGCGGGGTGAGGTGTGGCGTCACCTCGCGGATACGATTCTCTGGGAGCTCCTGTCCAACACATTCTGGCTCCTCGTGGGCGTCGGCTCGCTCGCTGGCGTCATTGGGACGGTCTCCGCATGGCTCGTCGCGACCCGGCGGTTTCCGGGCCGCGATGTTTTCGAATGGGCCCTCGTCCTGCCGCTTGCCGTGCCGACCTACGTCATCGGCTTCGTGTTCGTGGCGCTCTTCGAGTATGCGGGGCCGGTCCCCACGTTTTTTCGCGAGACCCTCGGTATCGGTTGGCGACTTCCCAATGCGCGTTCGTACGGGGGCGTCGTTCTCGTGATGAGCCTGGTCGTGTATCCGTACGTCTATCTGCTTGCCCTGACGGCGTTTCGCGAGTTGGGGGCGAACTTCACCGAGGCGGCGCGAAGCCTGGGCTGCCGCCCGGTGGCCGTATTCCGGAGAGTCGGATTGCCTTTGGCGCGGCCGGCGATTGCCACCGGCGTCGCACTCGCCCTCATGGAGACGCTCGCGGACTTTGGAACCGTCTCCGTGTTCGGCTATCGAACGCTGACGACGGCCATCTATCGCGTCTGGTTCGGCATGTTCGACCGTGTCGCGGCGGGTCAGCTCGCGGTGGTGCTCATGCTGTTCGCGTTGATACTCGTTACTCTGGAACAGCGGGCACGGGGTCGTATGCGATTCGTTCAAGCTCACGGACGAAACGTCGCTCGAACGCTTCCGCCGCTCACGGGATTAAGAGGCTGGGCGGCGACGGCGTTCGTGTCCGGCGTTCTGGCCGCAGGTTTTCTTGTTCCGACCGGCGTTCTCGCCTTCTGGAGCCTCCGCGCTGCGGAAGCGTCGCTGCTTCCCGGAAACTTTCCGGAACTCTTGCGCAACACGCTTGCACTCGCGGCATCCGCCTGTCTGCTCGCGGTCGCGGCGGCAACCGTCCTCGCCTATGCGGCCCGCTCCACTCGTTCGCGCGCCTTGTCTTTCGGGACCCGTATTGCGAGTCTCGGCTATGCAATACCCGGCTCCGTCATCGCCGTCGGCGTTTTGCTGACGCTCGCCCGCATCGACGGCATAATTAACACGGCCCTCGGTTGGTTCGGCGGCTTCGGCGTCGGTTTGATTCTGACCGGCTCGGCGTTCGGACTGCTATTCGCTTATCTCGTCCGCTTCATCTCGGTGGCGTTCTTCCCGGTGGAGTCGGGGCTCACCCGGATCTCGGGTAGTATGGACGAGAGTGCGCGCTCTCTCGGCGCGGGACCGGCTCGCGTGCTTGGGCGCGTTCATCTCCCGCTTCTGCGAGGCTCCCTGTTGACCGCTCTCATTCTGGTCTTCGTCGATGTGATGAAGGAAATGCCGGCGACAATGCTGATCCGACCGTTCGGCGTCGACACCCTCGCCGTGGAAGTGTGGCAGCGAACGGCCGAATCGATGTGGACCGAAGCGTCGGCCCCGGCTCTTTCCATCGTCGCGGCCGGGATCTTGCCCGTCATCGTGCTGACGAGGCTTCGGGGCACGAACGAGGCGCGCCTGTAAACCATGTCGGACGTCTTCCTGTCCCTCGACGGCCTCAACAAGACTTTCGAAGGTTCGCCGGCGCCGGCCGTGTCGGAGGTGTCTTTCTCGATGCCGAAGGGTGAAATCCTGGCGCTCCTGGGTCCCAGCGGGTGCGGCAAGACGACGACCCTTCGCCTGATCGCCGGATTCGAGTCACCGGACCGCGGCACGATCAGCATTGGGGGTCGAATCGTACAGAGCGGCGACGTCGAGTTCCCGCCCGAAGAGCGTGGCGTCGGTTTCGTCTTCCAGGACTATGCGCTGTTTCCGCATCTGGACACCCGAAGAAACGTCGAGTTCGGACTGTCCCGACTCACCCTCGACGATCGCAGGCGGCGCACTCGCGAGGCGATGGATCTGTGCGGCCTCGAGGGGATGGAATCGCGCTTTCCGCACGAGCTCTCCGGTGGCCAACAGCAGCGCACGGCGTTGGCGCGGGCGCTCGCTCCCGGGTACGAGCTTCTATTGCTGGACGAACCGCTGTCGAATCTGGACGCAGCCCTGCGCACGAGCTTGTGCAAAGAGCTTCGACGGATCCTGAAGCATGCCGGACGCGCCGCCATCGTCGTCACGCACGACCGGGAGGAGGCGTTTCAGATCGCGGACCGGGTGGCGGTGATGCGCAATGGGGGTCTTGAGCAAGTGGGCTCCGCCCGCGAACTTCACGATCGTCCGGTCAGCCGGTTCGTGGCGGAATTCGTGCTGGACGCCACCTTTCTGGCGGGGGTCGTCGCGAGACAGGGAGTCGTAACCGAGATCGGTCCGATTCCGGGTGCGGACTCGCTGGCGGCAGGGACGAAGGTGGTGGTTGCCGTCAGACCGCAGCAGCTCGAGCTCACCCCGAGTCCCGACGGAGCAGGCGTTGTCGTCGAGCGTGTGTTTCGCGGTTCCCACGAACGCTATCGTGTGCGGCTGCCTTCGGGAACTGAGCTTTCGAGTTTCCGAACGATCCGGACCGATGCCTCTTCGCTGGACGTCGGTGCGCCGGTCGCCCTGAAGCTCACCGACCCCGCGCCGCCCATTTTCGTCGAGTAGTTCCCGGGACCTGCAGGAGCGGGGGTTTTCCTACCCCCGCTCTCGCGGCCTGCTGCCCCCTGGCCATGGGCCATGTTTGGTCCAAATGAGGACGCAAAGACGCTCCTCCAATAGGGGACAGGAAAGTCCTACCTCCTGGCACTCCTGTATGTTTCTTGGAAGATTCTGCCGCTGTGACAGATAGGTTGCGAAGAGCGGCAGGTACATCTTCCTCCTCCATCTTGTCGTGGTTTGAATGGCCTGTTGTCTAGTCCGGGAAACGCGTCTTCTTGAGATAGTCGTTTGCCTAAAGATAGACGACATGCTGTACATTCTAGACATACTGGACATTCTGGACAGTTTCCCTGTACAATTTACTCCAAAAGAGGGGAAAGCAGCAGATGAATAGAATCACTGGATCAACTAAGCAGACCGAAGGATTCCGCATTGAGGGCCTTGCAGGCCTATCGAAAGCCGCGGAAAACTTTCTTCACGGGCACCCTCGGGAAGCCCGTCTGGCCGTAACCGTGGCATTGGAAACTGCTGCTGCCCAACGAGTCGCCTATCCGAGAAAGGCCTTCGTTAAAGCGCCTGACAGGCTTCAACCGTTCATCGTTCACCGATCGAAGAGTCCTGACCGGTTAGGGGTTTCGGCAGCCGCCAAAATTCTCGGGGTTTCGCGCACCACGGTCTACACTTGGGTGAAAAACAAAACGCTGCTCGCTTGGAGGTCGACCAAGCGTGGTCTCACGATTCCCGCCGCGCAGATCCTTGGCCCAGGGAAAGTTGTTCCGGGACTAGTAAGGATTCTACATGTCATTGAAGACCCCGAATTAGCTTGGGAATTTCTGACTCAGGAATGGCCCTTTTCCGACCGTGTCGCGCGTCCCCTTGAGGAATTGAAGGCTGGCCGGATCGAGGACGTCGTAAATGCAGCTCCCGGCTTCGGTGCGGAATTCACTTGAACCCACCCGTCTATCCACGCGACCGGATCAACGCAGTACTCGTCAGGACCGAACTCCCACCCTGCTATCGGATCGTACCTCGCCGCTATGTAGGGTCACCATTGGGCACGGCACCGGCTGACTCCCGCTTCTGTTCCAAGATTGGAGTCTTTACGATGCTCTATGTCTCGCCCGACTTTGCTACCTCGTTCATCGAAGTGGTCATGCGGGATCGGTTTGTGCAACGCCGAAGACGTGAAATCATGCTCAAGGAAGTGACCGAACGGGCTTGGGCTTCGATTGCGACGAAACCCGGAATGAGATTGTCCGTGCTTGATCTTCGTAAAGATGGGTGTGCATTGATCGGTGCGCGGACGGACACCGTTAACGCCCGCAATCACGCCGCCGGCCGCGCGTTTGGAAAGACAATGCATGCCGACCATGAAGATGTTGACGGCATGGTCTACGCGTCCCGGTTGACCGGTGCTGACGTCTACGCTGTATTCGATCGGGCGTTCGGAAAGCTTGAACCGAGGGTAGTGGGTATGCTGTCGGAACACCCCCGTCTGCCGAGTGTGTTGGCGAAACACGGCATCAGCCTCATTTTTGAACAGTAGTGGAGGCGGACACCGAATCCACGCTCACGTACAACTTGACGACAAGCGCTGATTAGTCGGAACTTCACTGCCCCTCAAGCCATAGCAAGTCATTGAAATAGCGCCGGTTGTGGCTCCTCAGATCGGGTCTCCAACTGGATATTTGTTTCCATGTATTGACTCGGTTGTGTTGTCAGTATTGTCCTGTATCCTTTTCATATCAGTGCTCATTAGTGTTTCCATGTAAGAGGCCACTCCACCATGTCCTACCA
>JAPOYW010000517.1 GCA_026706425.1 Gammaproteobacteria bacterium | reverse complement strand
TTTCAAACTGGCTCATTGGCGCTGGGACAATGCGTCGGGGAGAACTGTTGTATTGTGCCGAACAGCGACAACAGCTCTTTCGGGAGGACCGAGTGCGACACTGGATATTGTCTGCGGCGGCATTGCTTCTCTCCTGGCCGGCCATTGGCCAGACGGAGAACGATCGGCGGGGACGCGAACACTCGCTCCCGCTCGTCATGGCAGACGGCGATCCGGAGCGACGGCAGGGTTTCGTCCGGATCATCAACCACTCGGATGAGCCGGGCACGGTGGAAATCGTGGCCAACGACGATGCGGGGATGCGCTATGGACCGATCGAACTGTCCATCGGTGCCCGGGAAACAAAGCACCTGAACTCCGCGGATATTGAGAGCGGCAACGAAGGCAAGGGGTTGCCGGAGGGGCTCGGCGACGGCGAGGGCGATTGGCGGCTGCTGCTCTACGGCGGCGATCTCGACATCGAGCCCCTAGCCTACATCCGCACCCTGCACGACGGCTTCCTGACCAGCATGCACGACGTCGTGCCGGACGCTTCGCTGCGGCATCGCGTGCCCGTCTTCAACCCGGGCAGCAACGTGAACCAGGCGAGTTCGCTGCGCCTGATCAATCCCGGCGACGCCGAAGCGATGGTCACGATCACCGGTCGGGACGATGCGAAGGTCGAGGAAGGTGAAGACGACGAGCCCTCGGCCCCGTTCAGCCTGACGATTCCCGCTGGCGGTGCCCAGACTGTCGCATCGGCGGATCTCGAGATGGACGGGATCGGCGACGGCACGGGCAAATGGTCCCTCGACGTGGTTTCGGACGTGCCCATCACAGTCGTCAACCTGATGAGCACGGTCTCGGGCCACCTGACGAATCTCTCCAGCACCAATCCGAATTATCGGGGCGCGACCGGTCTTTGGCAGATTTCCTTCGAGGACGAGGAGGGCGGCGAGGGCTACATCGTCCTGCTGCCGGACAGCCGGATGTACGCCTGGCTGCCGGAGGCGGATGAGGTCGACCGCGTCGCCCGGGCTACGTTCTGGACGACCGGAGCGGGAGTCGCGGGCTCGGGCGAACTCTACGAATCCGGCAAGGCCGAGCAGGTTGGTCTCGACGTGAAGGGCGGCAGCGAGGACTTCGAGTTCACCGCCGAGTATCGCGCCGGCGACTGGATTCGCGGCCAATACAACGTCGTGGGCGAGACTCCTCGATCCTTCCACGGTTGGGCGTTCACCGGCTTCGAACGCGGCGGCGCGACCGAGGAGATCGCGGGACTGTGGAGCCCGGAAGAGGACGACGCGGACTTGGACGGAGACTTCGAACCGGACGCCGACGGTTCCGTTAGTTTCAGCTTCCAGGCGGGCGGGTTCACATGCAACGTGAGCGGCGCATTCGAGGCGATCAATCCCGCATTCGCCGTCTACGAAGCCGATGTGACCATCACCTGCTCGCTTCTGGTACTCCCGCCGAGCATCGTCGATCTGATCCTCGTGGTCATGGACAAGGCCGATGATCCCGCGGGCGGAACCCGATCGGTGGTGCTGGCGGTCGTCCACGACGACCGGGAGCTCGGCTTCGGCACGCTGTTTATGCTGGAACGCGAATAGGCGGCGCCTACTCTTCGACGGCGAGCACCTCGCCGATCCGCGCCGCTTCGATCGCACCGTCGCAGTACGGAAAGGACACCCACTCCTTGCGGCCGTAGAGTTCGGTCTGGTCGGCGAAGTGGGGCGAGTCCGGATCGCTCGACTGGGACGACAGCAGGATCGTCTCGGCCAAGGGACAGTCGTCGTCCCAGGTGACGGCCTGGATGTAGCTGTTGCCGCTCCGGGGCCGGTAGCCGCCATCGCGCAAGCTCGGCGAGATGTGGCCGTAAACCCCTGCGTCCGCATGGTCGCCGTGGATGGGGAGGTCGATGCCGTTCTTGGTCACGAACTGCACGTCGCCCCAGGCCGCATCGAGAGCGACTCCTGCGTTGTTCAACCTCTGTACCGCCGCGCTAAGCGACTCCACGACCAGCTTGCGATTGCCGAGGCGTGAACGGTCGATGCCCCGGGGCGTATTGAGCGGATCTGCGGGGTCGAAGTCCACGGCCCAGAAGTTCCGCGACTCGATCAGCACGTGGAAGTCGTTGCCAAGCTCACGGTGGATCTCCCGCCAGAACTCGGTGAAGACCTGCGCGCCCCGGCTGTCGACGTCGACCTTCCGATCCCAGCCGTCGAGCACCTGGCAAGCCTCAAGCGCCCGCTCCTCGTCGGCGTCGCTGCCGTCGAGCGCCGCGCAGATCGTCAGCACGTCGTCGAGAACGACCTCGGCACCGTAGACGCGGTTGCGGTACATGAACGCCTTCAGCGAGTCGAGCGTGAATCCCGGCGTGGCGTCGAGGCCATCCGTCGCGTTGCGCCGTTCGGCGACCATGAGGTGGCCGATGCGGGTGCGCAGGCTTTGCTGGGTGTTCTCGTGGCCCAGCCAGCCGAAGATCGGCGAGAACCCCGTGATCGGGTTGTCGGCGTTGGAGAGCCAATAGCTGTCGTTGCCGTTGCCGACGTACTCCGTAGTGACGAGCTTGGGCCGGGCCTCGTAGCCGTAGAGGTTGGAGTCCGGCGGGCTGTCCGGATCTTCGCCCCACTCGCAAGCGGCGGCACTGCCATCGAGGGTGATCAGGGCGTTGTTCGAGAAGGCCGCGAGCACCCGGCCGAGATCCGTCGCGCATTCCTCGCGCTGCGCCTCGGTGACGTGGGGGACGGCGGCGACCTCGCCGTAGAAGGCGTTGCCGTGGCGGTCGGCGGCAAGGGTATGGAAGATGGGTACACCGATGTCCTTGAGTGCGTCTGTGAACTCGTCGATGCTGGCTGCCTGGCCCATGGCAAGGTACTGATCGACCGTCATGGTGCTGCGTAGCGCGTTGGCGTCCCGGAACGTAACCAGGTTGCCGTTGAACATCGGCCAGCCGGCTAGAGTCGAACTCAGCACGCCCAGGTCCACGATGGGACCGTAGTGGGACCGGTAGAAGGTGTGGGTTCTTGTCTCAAGGGATCCGTCGTCGAGCTTGACCTCGATCTGGACGTCCTGAGCGCTGATGTCCCGCCATTCGTCCTCGTAGCGGTACTGGAGCGGGTCGTTCGGATTCAATTGCAGTTCGTAGAGGGTGAACCGCGACGCGAAGGACGTGGTATGGGTCCACGCCACGTCGCGGTTGAAGCCGATGCCGACCCATGGAATGCCGTGCAGCGCGGCACCGGCAACGTCGTATTCCCCCGGGATCGTGAGGTGCAGTTGATGGAATGCCTCCGGGCCTTGCCAACCCCGATGGGGATTGCCCAGTAGTAGGCCTCGACCGGTCTGGCTCAGGTCGCGGCCAATGGCCAGGGCATTGCTGCCGCTGTCGGGTTGGCCGAAGCGGTGCGCGGATTGGCGCAGATCCCGTTTCAAGGCCCCGAAAACGGCATTGGCCATGCCTGTGGATGCGGACTCGTCGGGCCCAGTGGGCGAGAAAACGGCCCGCCGCACCGTATTCTGGTCGGAACTTCCGGCCATCACGACCCGCGAGATCAGCATCCAGACGTCCACCGCATCGATCTCGTAGACCCAAAACGCATCGCGACAGCCGGCGTCGCCCGCCGGCAGGTTGCCCACACCGGCTTCCCGGAGGTAGCCGTTCATCCCGGCGGCGAACCCCTCGGTGAGTTGGAAGGCCTTTGATTCGCGGTTCAGGTAGTTCTGACTGAACTCCTCCTTGGGGCCGAACAGAAAGCGCAGCACGAAATCTGTGGTGAGGTCGCCGTCGGCCTCGCCGAAAAACTCGCCGGACCGGCTCGTGGCGTCGACGATTGCCCGCATCGCCACGCAGAAGTTGTCCTGGGCGTAAGCGAATCCGTAGCCGTAGCCGAGGCCGCCCCAGTCGTCGGCCTTGATGTGCGGAATGCCATAGGCGGTGCGCCGGATTTCGGCCTCGTAGCGCGGTTGGGGATCGGGCGGAGTGTTGGAGGAACATGCGGCGAGGCCCAGCGCGAGGAGGAACGAGATGAACGCCTGCTTGGCCGCTGACCGCACGGTTTGTTTGCCGGGTTAGGTCGACCTGGCCAGTTCCGGAACCTCCTTGACGACGTCCGAGTAGACAGCCGAGCGATCGAGCCGCAGCAGTTCCATCACCTGCAGGTGACTGGCTTCGATCGGGGCGCCGTGGTCGATCAGGGTGCGGACCCACGGCGAGACGGATGCGCTCGTACGGAAGGAGTCGTTGACCAGGTTGAGCAGGACTCGGTCGAGGGGGTCGTAGCCAGGCGAATCGAGCTTGACTGCAACGCCGTTGGCCAGCAGGTAGTCGAGCGCTTCCCGTGACTGCATCACCCGAACGGCTGTGCTGATCGCGTTATGGCCGGTGTCGTCCACGACATGGAGGTCCATGCCGCGTCCGCGAAGTTCCTCGAAGATCTTGACATCATCACCGGCAGTCCGCGATGCCGCAAGGATCGCCGCGTTCCCGGGAGTTCGTCGATCCTCGCGAGCGTTTTCACCACAACGTCGTGCGGCGCGAGAAGCAAGGACACTCGGGTCGCCATGCTCAAGGCCGTGGGATCCGCATCCTCGGGGAGGTCTTCCACGGCCCCTAGGAAATCCTCCCAGCGACCGTCCATGGCGGAGTAGAGGAACTCCATTTGTCGATCCAGAAGGGACTCGGCGGAGGCCTCCACGTCCGGGGATTCCCACGTCCTGAAAATGGTCGCCATGTCGGATGCATCTGGCCGAGTGCGTAGCGGCGGTTCGCTGACTTTCCGCTTTGCGATCAGACTTCGACTCTTGCCCGATTGGCCCGCACCGTCGTCAAGACACCGCGACTCTTGTTCGCGCGCAGTTGCCAAGCCCTCATCGAGACGCCGGATTTCGTCTCGGAACTCCTCCGCAACGGCTTGCACGGGCTGGGTCAAACCCGGAACGCGGGCGTCGAAGTCCAACGCTGCGAGCGACGGTTCGGGCATCCATGCCAGTAGGCGCGTCACGGTGCTTGGCAGCATCGGCACGTAGCCGGCAGCGGCGAGCCGTTGCACGATGTCTTCGGTTGCGGCTACATCCTCGTCGTTTGAAGGTTCCGGGAGATAGTCCATCGCTCGACTGCCGCCGGGCCTGGGGTTGCGTTGAAGCAGGGCATCGAGCAGGTCGAATCGGTGCTTCGCCGCCGCGAATCCGGCGAGGTCCATGGGACGGTTGTTGCTTTGGTCGGTCCATGCCTCGGCCAGATCGGCTTCGCCGTGGTCCAGCAACAGCTCGAAGGTCGCCAGCGGAACCTCGTTGCCAATCGCCGAGGCGAGTTCGTGCAACCCGAACTCGAACCCGGCGTCGACGAGCCGGTTCATCGACGCGGCCAACACCCCGGGCGGCTGAAGAATCACCATCCCCGCGAGCGAGTTGCCCAATAGCGCTGTCCGCGCGAGCGACGGGTCGTCG
>JAPOYW010000646.1 GCA_026706425.1 Gammaproteobacteria bacterium | reverse complement strand
GGGTTGACCGAGGATCCGACAAGGGAGGAGAAGTGAAGCCACCCATCGACCGCGTCTCGACGCGGTTGCGGCCGACCACGCTTGAAACTGCGGTGCTGTGCGATCTGCCGACCGAAACGGCAGGAGCGTGAGCATGGCCAAGCGACCTGCGAGGCGCAAGTCCGTCGAGGCGACCACCCACGACGCAGCCAAACGCCGCAACATTCCGACCGCCGAATACCAGCCGGTGATGCGCTCGGACGATGCGGATCCCATCCGCGTCGCCTACCAACGCCGCAACCCCGACCTCGATCCGCAATTCATCTGGCGCGGCAAGGACGTGCAGGACTGGTCCGACCTCGTGGTGCAAGCGCCGCCGCTCTTCATCCAGGAGAAAGTCCACCCGAAGGTGCTGATCGACGATCTCGCCCGCATGACCCGAGAGGCCCGCGCGGAACGGCAAGCTGCGGAGCACGGCGTGCAACCCGACCTGTTCGGCGACTTCAACGGCTTGCCGAACGCAGACGCCAGGACCGAGTTCTACCAACACGACGCCAACTGGTCGAACCGGATGATCCTGGGCGATTCCCTGCAAGTGATGGCGTCCCTTGCCGAACGGGAGGGGCTGCGCGGCAAGGTGCAGTGCATCTACATGGATCCGCCCTACGGGATCAAGTTCAACTCCAACTTTCAGTGGTCGACCACTAGCCGGGAAGTTACGGATGGAAAGGCCGAGCACATCACCCGGGACCCTGAGCAAGTGAAGGCATTCCGGGACACCTGGCAAGACGGCATCCACTCATATCTGACATACCTCTGCGACCGGCTAACTGTGGCTCGGGACCTGCTGTCCGAAAGCGGCAGCATCTTCGTGCAGATTGGGGATGAGAACGTGCATCGCGTGCGAGCGGTCATGGACGACGTATTTGGTGCAGGCAACTTCGTGTCTCAGATTTCCGTGATGAAGACAGCCACGCCGAGCGCTTTGCTCGATGACAATTTCTTCTACCTATTGTGGTTCAGCAAGTTGAAGAGCAAGGCGAAGTGTAGACACCTATACCTTGAGAAGCTTGCTGGGGATTGGGTGTCCGAAACTCGAGGTGGTTCTTGGGGACTCAGGTCCGGGCCAACAGACTACCGACCACTTGAGACGTCAGAGCGCAAAAGCCCAGAGACGATTCCAGGCGGCGACGTGTACGCGTTGTCAAAAACGAACTCGGCTGGCCCCGCATCTACGGATAGGGAGTTTTCCTTTCAAGGGCGAGTATTCACCGCAGGCAAGAACGCACATTGGAAGACTACGGCGTCGGGTATGGAGCGACTGACGCGATCAGACCGACTGGAAACGAGAGGCGGTCCACCGTGGTTTAGAAAATACCATTCTGACAGCCCATTCAAGAGAATGACCAACGCTTGGTTGGATACCTCGGGCAAGTCCTCGCAGCGTTGGTATGTTGTCCAGACAGATACTCCCATAATCCAGAGGTGTGTCTTGCTATCAAGCGATCCGGGTGACCTTGTCCTTGACCCAACCTGCGGCTCCGGTACCACCGCCTATGTTGCGGAGCAATGGGGCCGCCGCTGGATCACCATCGACACCTCGCGCGTCGCCTTGGCGCTCGCCCGATCCCGCGTCATGGGTGCACGCTATCCCTACTATCTCTTGGCCGACAGTCCAGAAGGCCAGCGCCAGGAAGCCGAATTATCGCGTCAGGCTCCATCCGAGTCACCCACGTACGGCGACATTCGCCACGGCTTCGTGTACGAACGTGTGCCCCACATCAAGCTGAAGTCCATCGCCAACAACGCCGAGATCGACGTCATTCACGAGCGAATGCAATCCGAAGTGCAAGCCAACCTCGCCAATCTCAACCACGCCTTGCTCGGCCAGGCCTCGCGGTTCGAGGTCGAGTCGGGCGGACGCAAAGGCAATGTCCTCGACTTCACCGTCGCTGCTGGCGAAATGGTCACCCTGCCTTCCGGCGAGTCCGCCCCGGCGAACGGCTTCCTAGAGTGGGAAGTGCCCCGCGAAGCGCCAGACGACTGGAACGACGCGGCCCACGAGGCCCTGAAACGGTTCTGGGGCGCCCGGATCGCTCGACAGCGTGAGATCGACGCCTGCATCGCCGCCCGGGCCGAGTACCAATATCTCTACGACAAACCCTACGAGGACAACGCCAAGACCCGCGTTGCCGGGCCGTTCACCGTCGAGAGCCTGTCGCCGCACCGCCTCGCCGCATTGGACGAGAACGACGAGCTCGTGTTGGGCGAGGAACGCGCAGAGTACGCGGCGGGCGGGCAGGACGTGCCGCGTCGGGACTTCGCCCACATGGTGCTGGAAAACCTCCGCACCGCCGGCGTCCAGCAGGCCGACAAGGCCGGGCGCATCGCGTTCTCGTCCCTCGACCCCTGGCCCGGCGAGCTGGTCTGCGCCGAAGGCCGCTACAGCGAAGGCGAGGACGGCCCCGAGAAACGCGCCGCCATCCTCGTCGGTCCCGAATTCGGCACTGTCGGCCGCCCCGATCTCGTGCGCGCCGTACGCGAAGCCGCCGATGCCGACTTCGATGCCCTGATCGCCTGCGCCTTCAACTACGAAGCCCATGCCACCGAGTTCAACCGGCTCGGCCGCATCCCCGTCCTCAAGGCCCGCATGAACGCCGACCTGCACATGGCCGAAGACCTCAAGAAGACCGATGGGGCCAACCTGTTCGTGATCTTCGGCGAACCCGACATCGACATCGAGCCTGCGACCGACCCAGACGAGGAACTGGAGTGGCTGCAAGTGAAGATCAACGGCGTGGACGTCTTTGATCCGTCAAGCGGCGAAGTTCGCAGCGACGGCCCGGACGGCATCGCCTGCTGGTTCGTCGACACCGACTACAACGAGGAGAGCTTCTTCGTGCGCCAAGCCTACTTTCTCGGTGCCGGCGACCCCTACAAGTCCTTGAAGACCACGCTGAAGGCAGAGGTCGACGCAGATGCGTGGGCCACCCTGAAAAGCGACACGTCGCGTCCCTTCCCGAAACCCACCACCGGTCGCATCGCCGTGAAGGTCATCAACCATCTTGGCGACGAGGTGATGAAGGTGTTCGGAGTGTAGACTTCGTTTCGGCATGCGGGAGCACGGTGGGCCTAGTTGGCCCAAGACTGGAGGTTTCAGGTGAACGGAGAGTCGGTCGATCAGCCGGTGACAATCGAAGAACCCGACGGGCTCGAAACGGAGGGCGCGTCGTGGGGGGACTATCCCCTCGATGAGATGTTGATACGGAATGACCACCGCACCGTTCGCGATGTCCTGCACCGCATCGGCCAAGGGCGCTACGTGATGAACCCGGACTTCCAGCGCGATTTCATCTGGCCTGAAGACAAGCAGAGCAAATTAGTCGAGTCCGTGATCATGCGTATCCCGTTGCCGGTGTTTTACATGGCGGAGGATTCGGAGGGCCGTATGGTCGTGGTCGATGGTCTGCAGCGCCTGTCCACTTTCAAGCGCTTCTCAGACGGCGAACTCAAGCTCCGATTGCCGGACCGCCCTGAGCTTGATGGCAAGGGGTTTTCCGATCTGTCCCCGAAATACCAGAATCGCGTAGAGGACTGCAATCTGATCTTCTACATCATCGACTCAGACGCTCCCGAACGAGCACGGTTGGACATCTTCGAGCGGGTCAACGGTGGCCAACAGCTGACGCGACAGCAGATGCGCAACTGCCTCTACATGGGCCAGGCGACAAGTTTTCTCAAAGACGAGGCCCGGACCAAGATGTTCCTCGAGGCCACGGGCACGAGCCTAAGTCCGAAGACCATGCGCGACCGCGAGTTTGTCAATCGCTTCTGCGCATTTCATGTGCTGGGGCCGGATGCCTACCACCGTGGCGACATGGATGATTTTCTTGCTCGTGCCCTTTGTAGGATGAACGAGATGACAGCTGGGGAATTGGCGGATCTCTCCGAGGCGTTCCAACGAGGTCTCAGCAACAATCTCCTGTTGTTCGGACACCAGGCTTTCCGCAAGCACGAGCCCGGCCAGGATAGGCGAGCCGTGCTAAATGCTTCCCTTTGGGATGTGATGTCCACGGGGCTTTCGGATTACTCGAATGAGCAAGTCGAAGGCCACGCCGAGCCGCTTCGTGACGCGGTGTACTACTTGCTGTGGGACGAGACGTTCAATACGGCCATTACATATGGCCCGAATGACCCCAAGAAGGTGAAGAAGCGATTTGAAATGGCCCGGAAGGCATTGCGGGAGGTCTTAGTTGATCACTCGGATTGACCTGCGCCACTTCAAGTGCTTTGACACGCTCAAGCTGCCACTGCAACGCCTGACATTGCTAGCCGGGCTCAACGCGTCCGGCAAGTCGTCAGTCCTACAAGCGCTGGTCCTATTGCACCAGACGATTCGCGAGCACGAATGGTCCGAGCGGCTCCTGCTCAATGGCACGGCGCTTCGGCTTGGTGCTGTCAGGGACGTAATTGACCACATCAGCGGCGGGCGAGAGTTGTCGTTAGCCGTCGAGGATGAGGGTACGGGTTTAGTGGCATGGGAGCTCACCGGCGAGCAAAGCGCCATGTCTCTGACCGTCCGCCAAGTGCGTGTGCCTGGATTCGACGGTGCACAATGGGTTCGGGGCGAGCCAACAGCCTTGCACAACATGCTCCCTTTGTCCGTGGCCAGCGCCCCGGCTGGCGGTTCGTTGGTCAGGCGGCTGCGTGGTCTGACTTGGCTTGCCGCAGAACGACTAGGACCCCGCGACATCTACGTGTTGGACGACTCCGAGTTGCCCCTCGTCGGCGAGGGTGGCGAAAGCGCAGCTAGCGTCCTCTATTCCGGCGCGGACGACAGGGTCGCTATCCCCCTCCTTGTTGAAAAAGCCCCGCCGACCCTGTTGCGGCAAGTCGAAGCACGCATGAGCGAGTTCTTTCCGGGTTTCGAGATGGACATAACGCCGGTGGCGCGTGCCAATGCCGTCACTCTCGGAGTGCGCACGTCGCGGGACACGGACTTCCATCGCCCGGGTCACACCGGATTCGGCATAACGCAGGTGTTGCCCATCGTCGTCGCCGTCTTGGCAGCGAAACCGGACGACTTGGTGCTGATCGAGAACCCAGAGGTGCATCTGCACCCGGCAGGCCAGTCCAGAATGGGTGGATTCCTAGCCGATGCGGCAAACGCGGGCGTCCAGGTGCTCGTCGAATCCCACAGTGATCATGTCCTGAACGGCGTCCGGCGGGCCGTCAAACAAGGCCGTATCGACCCCAATGCAACGGCGCTGTACTACTTCCGTCCCCGCCACGAAGCCGAGGCTTCAGGCGTGGCGCAAGTGGAGAGTCCGGCGATCGACGCCGATGGAAACATCGCCGACTGGCCCGCAGGATTCTTCGATCAGTTCGACCATGACATGAGCTACCTAGCAGGCTGGAGTTGAGTTGGATCTGCTGATCCAAGATTACGAAGCGCTGACTGGCAACGGCGGGGTGACCATGCCACGTA
>JAPOYW010000576.1 GCA_026706425.1 Gammaproteobacteria bacterium | reverse complement strand
TCTGGGCCGACGGGTGCGCGACCGGACGATCCGGCGCGCGGTCGGCAAGTGGTTGCACGCCGGGGTCATGGAGGACGGCGCGGTGCGCCGTTCCGACCGGGGCACGCCGCAGGGCGGGGTGATCTCGCCGCTGCTGAGCAATCTCTACCTGCATCACGTTCTGGACCTGTGGTTCGAGCGGGACGTCAAGCCGTGCCTTCGCGGTCGCGCCTTCGCGGTGCGGTTCGCGGACGACGCGGTGCTGGCGTTCGAGCGGGAGGGGGACGCGAGGCGGGTGTTTGCGGTGTTGGGGAAGCGGTTCGCGAAGTACGGACTGCGCCTGCATCCGGAGAAGACCCGGCTGGTGGACTTCCGCAGTCCGTCCCGGCGGAAGCCGGGCGGCACGCAGCGCGGGCGCAGCTTCGCGCTGCTGGGGTTCACGCACCACTGGGGGCGCTCC
The DNA here is from genome assembly GCA_026706425.1 of Gammaproteobacteria bacterium. Taxonomy (GTDB): domain Bacteria; phylum Pseudomonadota; class Gammaproteobacteria; order Pseudomonadales; family Azotimanducaceae; genus VXYL01. Next base: position 5,043 of record JAPOYW010000576.1, on the reverse strand, counting down.
CGCGAGGGGCGCTGGGTTGTGAAGCGCAAGACGGCGAAGGACCGGCTGACGCGCGCGATGCGCGCGGTCGGCGACTGGTGCCGCCGGAACCGCCATCAACCGGTGGCGGTGCAGTGGGCGGCGCTGCGGCGGAAGCTGCTGGGCCACTACGCCTACTACGGCATCACCGGCAACTACCGGGCGCTGGGGCGGTTCCACTGGTGGGTCCGCGCGACGTGGTACAAGTGGCTTTGCCGCCGCTCGCCGCGCGCGCGGATGACCTGGGACCGCTTCCTGCGGCTGTGCCGCCGTTGCCCGCTTCCCCGACCGCGAATCGTGCAGAGCACCTATCGCGCGGCTACACCATAGCCCGAGGAGCCGGATGCGCGAATCGCGCACGTCCGGATCTGTGGGAGCCGGGGGCGGGCGACCGCCCTCGGCCACCCGGCCCGTCCCGTCTCCGTAGCAGCGTCAATGCCCGGCGCGGGCGGGGACAAGCCCCTCCCCTACGGGGTCTGCCCCCTCACGCCGGCGCATTCCGTAGGGAACGGGCTTGTTCCGTCCCGCTGCCGAGGCGACCGGGATTCCCTAGAAACTGTAGACGATCCCAACTTCGAGGAAACTGTCGCGGCGCGTCTCGTACAGGATGTCCGTGGTATCCAGTTCGCGCAATGCAATGGCTTCGATCCGCAGCGACCAGCGATCCGACAACCTGCGGTTCAACTCGGCCGAAAACACCCGTGAATCGTGATCCGCCCCCTGCAACGTGCTGACGAGCAGTTCGGTTCCCTGAACATCGTTGAAGGCAAGTCTTGCGCCAAGAAAGACGTCGTTTTCGAATTTCGTGGTCGACCGGGCGCCGCGTTCGTCGTAGCACCACTCCGTTAGCACGGTAATGTCCAACGCGGACGCGAACACCGAATAGAACGAGTACTCGCCCCCGAGCACGAACGACGAGTACGCCTCTTCGCGACCGAGTCGATTGAACATCCCGGTCCTATGGATGGCATCGAGCTTCAATAGCCACGCGCCCAAGGTGAGTTGGCCGTCGAGCCCCAATTGGCGGATCTGCCGGTAGTGCGGGGCCAGGGCGATGTCGCCGTCGGCCCGGAACGCGGGGATCAAAAACGGCTCCCGGCTGGTGCCGTCGAAGGCGCTGATGCCGAAGTCCAGCGCGCCGACGGTGTGGCTGTACCGCGCCGCCACATCGACGTGTCGCTCCTCGGCGCCGCTCTCGTAGGTGGCCAGATCAGTATCCACCAGCCATGGAAATCGAAGCCGCCCGGATCGCCCGGGAAACGTCCGCTGCCGGTGGTAGGGCATCCCGAGCAGTTCGACGACACCCCATGGTGCCGCGTAGGTGAGGTGGCCCATGAACTGGCCCAGCTTGGACTTTTCGTCGGGGTGTTCGACCAGATCGACCTGATTGACGATGTCGACGAGGTTGTTCGATTCCACGACACCCCAGAACACCCGGCCCACGCCTACGCGCAGCTCCCATTGCGCATCGCCCGCCACGCCCAGAAACAACGCGTATGCCTCGTGCACATCGGCATGGGTCCGGCGGGGATCCTCGTTGTCGAACCGGTAGAACGGTGACAACGTGAAGCTCCACCCCGCACGGTGCTCCAGGTACAGCTGCGGCTTCACGACCAAGCTGTTTGGCTGCGATCCTTGTCCGGTATGGCCCGCGCCGCGGAAGAACCGTCTTGTCTCGGCGCCTAGGCTTCCCGTCAGATCGATCCGGGCGAGGTGGGGAGCCCTGCCCGCCCCGTCCTTGCCCACGTCGACGGAGGTCTCCGCGCTGGGGTCGGGCGTATCGGCGATCGAGTCCGCGGTATCGGCCACGACTCGCGCTGCGGGCGTTGGGGGCGACGGTGCGGGCTTTGGGGAGGATGGCATATCCACTGCGGTCGGTCGTGCCGGATCCGGGGATGCCGAAACGGGCGCTTCGACCGTAACCGCACCAGCTCGCGGCGCGACCGAGACAGCGAACCAACCGTTGTGACCACGTTCCGCAGCGAGCACGATCAGTTGTCGCGCTTCACGCTCCGGCAACGTCTCCGATACGACGCGGTGAAAGGCCTCACCGCCTTTGCCCACGGTCTTGGCCACGGTAAGCGTCACGCTGATCCGTTTGCCGATGATCTGGGCTTGGCGTTCGGCGGCGGCGGGGTTCAGGTAACTGCCGAAAACGGCGACTCCGGTCACGGTCGTGTCGGGCGCCGCCCCCAATCCGGGCAACGGGAAAGCAAGCGAGAGAAAGGCGATCGCAAACGGACGCAAGACCCGGGCGGGCAGTCCGCAAGGTTGCCGCCGGTCGCGGCCGGCGATCTCGGGATGCATTAGTGTGCCGTCTCGCGACAGGTTTGACGTTTAGCGACCCCAAATATTGCGTCAAGGAAACCGCTTCTCAAGTTCATGCAGGCGGCACATCCTCCCCTTGCGTAAGGCCGTGCCGCACGTGGCCGTTACTCGGACCCGTCACCGCAGTTCTAAGCGGCGACATTAGCGCACGCGTCGGAGGCCGGTTTGGGTGAATTCCATGGCCACCAGATCCGTTTGAAACTGGTAGTCGGTCCAGGTCAGGACCGTGCTCTTCCCGGTCAGGTGATTGACCATGTTCATGTTGCTCGCCTGCCAATAGCGATCCAGGTAGCGTTCGTAGCCGTCGATGGTCAGTGTTTTCAGGTGCGCGTTCTTGCGGTCGAAGTACTCGACCTTCCAAAGCCGAAGCTCGTCGGTGTCCTGCCAGACGACTTGCCGGCTGTAGCCGGACTTGCCGTCCACCGGGAAGCGTTCCACGACGGTGCAGGTCAACTCGCCGCAGGGCTCGTCGCGCAGGTACCGGTACGAGAACCGCTCGACTTCCGGCGGGCTCATGTCTTCGTAGGCGAACTCGCTGCCCATGAACGAACCGGACCGGTTGGCGGAACTGATCCGCTTGACGCGTTTCAGGGCCGGCAGGTAGAGCCATTGATCGTCGGCCTTGTCCTTGTGGCCGTGAATGAGAAACGCCGTGCCCTGGACATCCCGGGGCTCGTCGAAAACGAACAGGCTCCTGTCGCCGTCCGCGTCGATTTCCATCACCTTGACCCGCAACGCCCGCCGGCTCTCGCGGCCCTGCTTGTTGCGCAGCACCATGACCTGGCTTGCCGTGAAGTTCTCGAACCCCACCTTTTTCTCCCTCGCCTCCAGGGCGATGTCGAGACCCTTCTGCTCGGCCTCGGTGAGTTCCGAAGCCTCCGGATCGAGTGCCATGGCAAGCGGGAGGACTGCGGCCAGGCTATACGAGATGCGCCGAATCAACGTCATGTCTTTCTCCGGTCGAGGGCCATGAGCAGGGGCGGTAGAAGCAGGAAGTCGGCGACCAGCGCAAGCACGAGGGTGTTGGCCACCAAAATGCCGAGTGTCCAGCTGACCTCGAAGCCCGACGACGCGAACACCAGGAAGCCGGCCACGAGAATGGCCGTCGTCGTCCAAAGCGCCCTTCCGGTGGCGTGGAACGTTGAGCGTATGGCATCGGCCGGCGAACGCCCCTCGTTTCGGACACGCCGGTACTTGGTGAGGAAGTGCGTCGTGTCGTCGACGACGATCCCGAAGGCGATGGCGGTCATCACCGAGCCGGCTAGGCCGACCTGGCCGACGAGGTATCCCCAGACCCCGAAGCTCATAGCCGCAGGTAGGTAGTTGGGGATCAGGCTGATCACGCCGAGGCGCCAGCTTCGGAGCACGAGGAGAAGGATGACGGAGATCCCGCCCATGGCGAGGATCGTGGCTTGCAGCATGCTCTCGATGTTGCGCTGCGACAGGTGCGCGAATGTGATGGTGAATCCCGTCGCGGGGGTGACGAGGTCCGGCGCATTGTCTCGGAGGTAGGCCTGCGCCCGCGCATCGAAATCGCGCTGCTGGCGCGCGGTCAGACCGCCGCGCGCCATCGCGGTCAACCGGGTCGCCGACTTGGCGATGTCGATGCGGTTGTTCAGGTCGCTGCCGAACGGCAGCGACAACTCGTAGATCAAGAGGTACTGCGCCGCCAGCGCCCCGTCCCCGGGAATCCGGTAGTAGGAGTCGTCGTCGCCGTGCATGTTCCTGTTCAGGCGTTTCATGATGTCGGGAAACGCCTGCACGTGGCTGACCTCGGGCTGGGTGCGCAGCCATTGCGCGAAGGCCTCGACGGCGCGCAGGTATTCCGGGTCGGTGATGCCGCCTTCTTCGCCCGAATCCAGCGAGTACTCCCAGGATTCGAGGCCGGTCAGGTTCTCGACGATGAAGTCGGTGTCGCTCCTGAACTCGTAGCGGTCGTCGAAGTACTTGGTCCAATTGTCGGTGAACTCGAGCTTCCAGACCCCGGCGATCAAGCCGACGGTCGCCAGCGACATCACCCAGATGAGCGTCGTGCGACGGGCGATGACGAAACTCGCCAAGCGGTCGAGGAAGACCCACTGGCCGCCGCCGCGACCTGGACGCAGGGGCAGGATCGCGAGCAGCGCCGGCAGGAGGGTCATCGAGTAGACGAACGCGCACATCACGCCGAACGCCACGAGATTGCCCAGCACCCGGAAGGGGGGCGCTTCCGACGCGTTCAAGGTGAGGAACGCAATCGCCGTCGTGACGGAGGTGAGAAACACCGGATAGGCGTTTTCGCGCATCGATTCGATGATCGCGTCGCGTTTCGCGAGGCCCTTCCCCAGGCCCGCCATCGCACCCGAGACGATGTGAATGGAGTCGGCGACTGCAATGGTCAGCACGATGAGCGGCACGCCGGCGTTGACCGGGTTGAACACGGTGCCGACCCAACCCGCGAAACCCAGCGTCGTGTTGATCGTGAACATGAGCACCGCGACGACGGCGACCGTCGCGAGGGCGGAACGCAGGACGGCGATGGTGACCAGGACGATGACGAGGAAGGCGAACGGCGTCAGCTTCTCCATGTCGTCCCTCGTGGCGTCCGCGAACGCACGGTTCATCGGCACGTCGCCGGTGACGTGGAAGGCGACCTCCGGATGCTCGCTTCGATACCCGTCGAGCATCTCCTTCAAGTATTCGGTGATCTCGATCACC
>JAPOYW010000599.1 GCA_026706425.1 Gammaproteobacteria bacterium | reverse complement strand
CGATCAGCCAGTTCGCGCAGGGGCCGTCCTTCGTCGAGAAGGTGTTCCTGACCCGCGAAATCGGCCAGCGTGCGCGGACGCATGCGATCCGCCAGCGGTCGGCTGGCAGTCAGATCCCGGTCTGGCTCCGTGTCAAGGGGCAGATTCGGCTGGGACGTCGTCTGGGAGATTCCCGATGACATCGACCCCTGCCGGTACCTCGAATTCGAAGAGTCCCGATTCTAGCACCGGGTTCACCTCGCCGTGACGAAACACCATGGCCGTTCTCTGGTCCAGGTCGTCCACGATGTCGAGTCCGGTCAGCCAGCCGTCCGCCGAGAAGGTCAGCGTTATCTCCCGAAAAAGAGAGGTCGATTCCGAATTCCGGGGAGACAGCGCGAAGCGCCGGTCGGACTCCACCGTTGGGGACTTCGGCCGTACCTGGAAGTGCTCGTCAAGCACCGCGGTATCGGTCAGGAACATCATCGGCGTCCCCTCCACGGTCTCGTCGAACAACTGCACCGTCGCTTGTTCGAGGTCGGGGTCGTAGACCCAGACGTATTCGCCATCCGACACCACCAGTTGCGGGTATGGCTCGTCCACCTGCCACCGTAGCCGCCCGGGACGTTCGAGGTGCATGGTTCCCGTGGCGGTCTGCAGGACGTCGCCGAACTGGCTGGTCACCACCTGCTCGAAGTCGGCCCGATAGCTCACCACCGAGTCCAGCAGCGCAGCGAGAGTCTGGCTGTCGCCGTCGGCGGCACCCCGGACGGCACCGAACACAACCAGTGCGGCGAGCGGTATCGCCGCCACGGAACAGTTCACTCGGATCTGCCTGGCGAGACCAGCACCTCCCGGGTGCCGTTGCTGTTCATCGCGGACACCACGCCAGCCTCCTCCATCTGTTCGATCAGCCGTGCCGCGCGATTGTAGCCAATGCGCAGTTTCCTCTGAACGGCCGAGATCGACGCCCGCCCGGAGTCCTGCACGAACGCCAGGGCCTCTTGGTAGAGCGGTTCGTCCGAATCGCCGCCGATATCCACCGTCCCGGGCACGTCGAGGTCGACCCCGCCGAGCACGTCGTTCAGGTATTCGGGTTGACCCCGTTCCTTCCAGTCGCTGGTGACCGCAGCCACCTCCTCATCGGACACGAACGCGCCGTGAACACGCGTGGGCATGCCGGTGCCGGGCGGCAGGAACAGCATGTCCCCGTAGCCGAGCAACTGTTCGGCGCCGCCCTGGTCGAGCACCGTGCGAGAGTCCACCGAGCTGGACACCTGGAAGGAAATACGTGCTGGCACATTCGCCTTGATGAGACCGGTGACGACATTCACGGACGGTCTCTGGGTGGCCAGCACCAAGTGGATGCCCGCAGCCCTCGCCTTCTGCGCCAACCGCGCGATCAACTGCTCGACCTTCTTGCCGACGATCATCATCATGTCGGCGAACTCGTCGATGACGACGACGATGAATGGCAACTTCGCCAACGGAGGGGGCGGATCGCCACCTTCCCCGGCATCGTCGGGCCAGAGCGGATCCAGCACGGGCTTGCCGATGCTCTGGCCCTCGTCGATCCGCCGGTTGTAGCCGCTGATGTTGCGCACACCCAGCGCTGCCATTAGCTGGTAGCGCCGCTCCATTTCAGCGATGCACCAATTGAGCGCCTGCGCCGCATCCTTCATGTCCGTCACGACCGGCGTCAGCAGGTGGGGAATGCCGTCGTACACCGAGAGCTCCAGCATCTTCGGATCCACCAGGATCAGTCGCAACTGCTCGGGAGTCGCCTTGTAGAGCATCGACAGCAGCATCGCGTTGATTCCCACGGACTTGCCGGACCCGGTCGTACCGGCCACGAGCAGGTGCGGCATCCGACCGATGTCGGCCATTACGGGCGTTCCGGCGATGTCCTTGCCGAGAGCGAGGGTCAACGGCGTGTTGGCATCGCGGTATTCCGCAGAATTCAGTATCTCCTTCAGGCGGACCACTTCGCGTTGTTCGTTGGGAATCTCGATGCCGACGTAGGACTTGCCCGGGATTACCTCCACCACGCGCACACTGATGACGGCCAGGGAACGCGCGAGGTCCTTGACGAGGCTGGTGATCTTGTTCACCTTGACCCCGGCTGCCGGTTCCAGTTCGAAACGCGTCACCACCGGTCCGGGCAAAATCGACTTGACCTTCGCTACGACGCCGAACTGCTCCAGATTCCGCTCGAGCTCGTGCGCCATTTTGGTAAGGGAGTCCTTGGTGAAACCGCCGCTAACCGTGGGATCGGAGTCCTCCAACAGGTCCAGATCGGGAAGTTCGACTGCGGTCTTCATGTCGAACAGGCGCGGCTGATAGCCCGGCTCCGACGGCTTGGTCGGAGTCTCGATCTTGGTCGGCGCGCGACTCGGCCCCGCAACGCCTGGTTCGGTCCGACGTCGAGCGGACTTCGAGCGTCGCGACCTCTTGGCCACCGGCCGGCGGACTGCCGCCGTTCGCGTCCGGCCCAACGCCACGGCGCACCGTCGGATCGCCTTGGCGAGGCAGACCGCACCGAGGCGGATTCCGCCTGCGACGGCATACACGCTGCGACCGACACGCTCGAGTAGACCCAGCCACGAGTAGTTCAGCATCGCCTGGGTTCCGGCCGCGAATACCGCCAACGCGCACAAGGTCAAGCCTGGCACATTCAATACGGGCAGACCGACACGGGCGATGCTGTCGCCCAAGGCGCCGCCGGCGCTGGCGGGCATGGAGTCGCCCGCTTCGATGTGCAGCCGCATCAACAGGCAACTGGCGACCAGTACCGCGATGAAACCTCCGCCACGAACCGGTGCTTCCGCCCAGGTCCATGGAGTCCGGCGGTGGTGCCGCAACAGCGGAACGGCCGCCGCCGATAGACACGCGGGCAGAAGGTAGGCGCCCCAGCCGAACGCGTACAACACGATGTCCGCCGTCCAGGCGCCGCTCCTGCCGGCCAGGTTCTCCACGGCGAGGTCCGAGCCGGCGACGGTCCACGCGGGGTCGGATGGATGGTGGGAACCGAGCGCGAGTAGTACGTAGACGACCGACGCCAAGACGGCCACGAGGCCGATTTCGCGGAGCGGCACGACGTTCGCTGGCGCTGGCACTGGGGAAATCCTTTTCTCCCAAGACCCCGCGATGATAGCCCGTCGCATTGGCCGGTACAACGCGCCCGCCCCGACCCGAACTAACCCCGCAGAGCACTTGGCTTGCAGACTGCGGTGCGTATCATTGTCGCCTTGTAGCGGGCACGGCCATCCCGGCAATGAAGAAAGACAAGCAGAAAGTGATCGACGAGGTCTGGGACGACGCCCGGGTCCGGAGTTTCCTCGACAAGAACGTCCCGCGACAGTCGGGGTTGCCATTCCCCGGCGACCCGGATTTCTATGTGCTCCGGCACGCCTACCAAAGCATGCGTGCGGATGACTTCGGCCGTTTCCTCGATTTCTACACCGCCGACGGTCGCGACGTGCGGGCCCGGGACAACAGGGGCCGGACGTTGGCGGAGGCCATCGCCGGACACGCCAACTCCGGTCGGTTCGTCGAGTTGCTCAATGCCCACTGACATCGTCCAACACCACCGCCTCATCGTGCTTGGGTCGGGCCCGGCCGGCTATACGGCAGCACTGTACGCATCACGGGCCAACCTCAACCCGGTGCTGATCACGGGGGTCGAGGTGGGCGGCCAGCTCACGACGACCACCGACGTCGACAACTGGCCCGGCGATCACGACGGTCTACAGGGACCGGACCTCATGCTGCGCATGTCGGAACACGTTGAGAAGTTCGGCACCACGATCGTCAACGACTACATCCACCGAGTCGACTTCGGGGTTCGTCCCTTGAGGCTCTACGGCGACGGCACCGAGTACGCCTGCGACGCGCTGATCATCGCAACAGGCGCATCCGCCAAATATCTCGGGCTGGAGTCCGAGGAGGCGTACAAGGGTCGGGGTGTCAGCGCCTGCGCCACTTGCGACGGATTCTTCTTCCGCGGCCGCGAGGTCGCCGTAATCGGCGGCGGCAACACGGCAGTCGAAGAAGCGCTCTACCTAACGAACATCGCCAGTCGGGTGCACCTGGTGCACCGCCGCGACGCGCTTCGTGCCGACAAGATACTCCAGGATCGTCTATTCGAACGAGCAGAGCAGGGCTCGGTGAACATCATCTGGAATCACACCTTGACCGAAGTGGTGGGCGACCAACAGGGGGTGACCGGTGCGATGCTCGCAGCAGTCAACGGGAACGTACGCCGGGAGTTGCCGGTCGACGGGATATTCATCGCAATCGGCCACGTGCCGAACACCGGCGTCTTCGAAGGGCAACTCGAGATGAACGACGGCTATGTCCGGATCGACAGCGGGACGGAGGGCAACGCCACCGCTACCAGCGTGTCCGGCGTATTCGCCGCCGGCGACGTCGCAGACCACGTCTATCGGCAGGCCGTCACATCGGCGGGATTCGGATGCATGGCGGCGCTGGACGCGGAGAAGTACCTTGACGCGCTAGCTTCCTTGAGCGCCCTTGATGCTCACACTCAGGCTGCAGATGGATAGGCGCATGATTCTGCTCCTTGACGGCTCGCGTACTCGCGAGACGCGCTAGCCCCCTGATCCGGAGACGGTTCCCGGGTTCGTGAACCCAGTTTCGCGATCCGCGTTTCCGGACCCGAACGGGGCCACGGCGGAAGGATTGGTCGCCTACGGCACCGACCTCACGCCATCGCTGTTGATCGACGCCTACTCCCACGGGATATTCCCGTGGTTCGACGACGACGCGGAACCCGTTCTGTGGTGGTCGCCGGACCCCCGGGCGGTCATGGCACCTGCGGACATGCACATCTCCAGGAGCCTCGGAAAGAGAATCCGCTCCGGTGTGTTCCACGTGACTGCCGACTTGGCGTTTGCGGAGGTGACTGCAGCCTGCGCCGAGCCCCGGGCCAGCAGCGGCGGCACCTGGATCACCCGGAAGATGCGATCCGCCTACCAGCAATTGCACGATCTCGGGCTCGCGCACTCGGTGGAAACATGGCGCGGCAACGATCTCGTGGGGGGACTGTACGGCGTCTCGCTTGGCCGCATGTTCTTCGGCGAGTCGATGTTCAGTAGCGCCTCGGATGCCTCCAAGGTGGCCCTCGCCCACTTGGCCCGGCAATTGGATTTCTGGGATTTCACCCTCATCGACTGTCAGATCCCGACCCGACACCTCGCGTCGCTCGGAGCCCGCGAGGTCGAGAGGCGCAGCTTCATCGAACTCGTGGCGGCCAACCGCTGGTATCCCGACCGGCGAGGCCGTTGGGAGTTCGACGACGTGGGGTATCGCGACCGGGTATAGCGATTGATGGCCCCAAGTGGTTAAATGCCGCGGTTCCTTTACCGCTTGGACGATCGACGAGTCGGAACGAATGGCGAAAGAAGAACAGATCGAGATGGAAGGGGTCGTCGTCGACACCCTACCCAACACCATGTTCCGCGTGGAACTGGACAACGGTCAC